>CAIVNT010000341.1 GCA_903907305.1 uncultured Ignavibacteriota bacterium | reverse complement strand
GCTTGAACGCATCTCCGGCTGGCTCCTGGTGGGACTGCTTGGTGTGATGATCGTGATGGCTTTCGGGCAGGTGATCCTGCGGAATTTTTTTGATTCAAGCATCGAGTGGGGAGATATCTTTCTTCGTCATCTCGTGCTCTGGGTCGGATATTTCGGTGCCGTTATTGCCACGGGCGAAGGGCGTCATCTCCGCATCGAGTTCATCAGCAAGACCGTTCCTGAAAAACCACGGAAGATATTCTTCGTCATTACCAGTATTTTTGCCGGAGTGATCTGTTATTTTTTGATGCAGGCAGCGCGTTCGTTCGTCCAATTAGAAATGGAATCCAATTCCATCCTCATTCTCGATCTTCCGAGCTGGTATTTCATTATCATCATCCCGATCGGTTATGCACTTCTCTCATTCCGGTTCTTCGTCCGTGCACTGAATTGGACCGTTGAAATGGCAAAAGGGAATTGGACGACTGCGGAAGGGACACACTAATGCCGATAATTTACATTGCTCTCGGACTTGCCGCTCTCGTTTTTATCGGTGCTCCGCTGTTCACAGTGATCGGTGCAATATCTCTTTTTGGATTTTCCAATGAAGGAATCGATACAGCGGCAGTCATCATCGAATTATATCGACTTGCCAGCCAGCCTGTACTCCTTGCAATTCCTCTCTTTACCGTAGCGGGATATTTTCTTGCGGAAAGCAAAGCTCCATTGCGTATCGTTGCACTCGCACAGACGCTCATCGGATGGATGCCGGGCGGGTTGGCGATCGTTGTCCTTCTCAGCTGTGCGGTTTTTACTGCCTTTACCGGTGGGTCGGGTGTTACTATCGTCGCTCTCGGCGGTTTGGTTTTTCCGATCCTTATTTCCGAAAAATACTCCGAAAAATTTGCACTCGGACTCGTCACCACGTCCGGAAGTTTAGGACTGTTGTTCCCGCCATCCCTTCCGATCATTCTGTATGGAACATTTGCTGAAGTCTCCGTTGATTCTCTTTTTAAGGCAGGCGTAGTTCCCGGCACGATCCTGTTACTGTGTGTGGCGCTTTACAGCATTCAGCAGGGGAGCAAATCCCACGTTCCGCGTCATCCGTTCGAGGCAAAGAAAGCCTGGGCGGCCATCAAAGCGATCGCCTGGGAAATTCCGCTGCCGTTCTTCATTATTTTCGGTATTTACGGCGGATTATTCACGGCAACGGAAGCGGCCGCAGTAACGGCGTTCTATGTATTCGTTGTGGAAGTGTTCATCTACAAGGATCTGAAACTGATGACCGATGTTCCGCGCGTGATGAAAGAAAGCATGGTGCTTGTGGGAGCGATTCTGATGATCCTTGGATGCGCGATGGGACTGACGAGCTATCTCATCGATCAGCAGGTGCCGCAGAAATTGTTCGAGTATATCAGTCAGGTAGTGAGCAGCAAAATATTCTTTCTGATGATCCTGAATGTGTTCCTCTTCATCATCGGGATGATGATGGAGATTTTTTCGGCGATCGTTGTTGTTCCGCTTATCGTGCCGGTGGCAAAACAATACGGCATCGATCCGATCCATCTCGGCATCATCTTCCTCGCGAATTTGGAGATCGCGTATCTGCTTCCGCCGGTCGGACTGAATCTGTTCATGGCGAGTTTCCGTTTCAAACGCTCCATCGGCCAAGTGGCAAGTGCAACATTGCCGTTCATTTTTGTTCTATTCATTGCACTCATTCTCATCACCTATGTTCCGGAATTGAGTCTCTGGTTTGTCAAATGATCTGAACGTGGGTTCCGTTTATTGAAAGGCATTTCATTCTGAAATGCCTTTTCTTTTTCCTGCCGTGACGACATCGTTCAATAGAAAATTGTCTTTGTGCCTCTCTCGCTTTGTGGCTATATTTAAGCATTATGTCGAAACAAACATCAAAATATGTCTGTCAATCCTGCGGTTATGTTTCCGCACGCTGGACGGGAAAATGTCCGAACTGCAATGAGTGGAATTCATTTGTGGAAGAGGCGCCGATTCCGCTGAAGCTCGTCCGGAAAAGCGGAGGCGTTGCATCCAAGCTCGAAGCCATCCCCCTGAATGAAGTGGACAGTATCTCGGATGTGCGGTTCGTGACGGGACTGGCGGAATTCGACCGTGTTCTCGGCGGCGGAATCGTGAGCGGAAGCGTTATCCTGCTCGGCGGAGATCCCGGTATCGGAAAATCGACGCTGATGATGCAGGTTGCACTTCATTTGAAGGACAAAGTGATCCTTTATATTACCGGAGAGGAATCACCGAAACAGGTGAAACTCCGCGCGGAGCGTCTTGGAAATACATCGAATAACATCCAACTTCTCGCTGAAACAAACCTCGAAACCATCAGCGATGTGATCGAGCGTGCATTACCGGACCTGGTGATCGTCGATTCAATTCAAACTCTCTTCAATCCTAATCTCGAAAGTGCACCGGGAAGCGTGGGTCAAGTCCGTGAATCAACAGGACATCTGACACGCATCGCGAAGTCAAAAAATGTTCCCATGATCCTGATCGGTCACGTCACGAAAGAAGGGGCCATTGCCGGTCCGCGTGTGATCGAACATATGGTGGATGCAGTTCTGCAGTTCGAAGGGGAGAAACATTATTCCTACAGGATCCTCCGTGGCATTAAGAATCGGTTCGGTTCCACAAACGAGATCGGTATATTTGAGATGCACGATACCGGACTTCGGGAAGTGCTGAATCCATCCGAAATATTTCTTTCGGAACGGAGCTACGGGTCCAGCGGAGCAACGATTGTCGCAAGTCTGGAAGGAACACGGCCGATCCTGATCGAAGTGCAGGCGCTTGTTTCCACCAGTAATTACGGCATGCCGCAGCGTACATCCACAGGATTCGATCTGCGCAGGCTTCAGATGCTGTTGGCGGTGCTGGACAAACGGGTAGGGATCAATACCGGAGCGCACGATGTATTTGTGAACGTTGCCGGCGGTATACGCATTGACGAACCGGCGGCTGATCTGGGAATTGCCGCCGCTATCGTCTCATCACTACGCGACATTCCGGTGGACTCACAAACTGTGGCGATCGGCGAGATCGGTCTCGGCGGGGAGATACGCACCATAGCTCATTGCGACAAGCGTGTGCAGGAATCCGCAAAACTTGGATTCAAAACGATCGTTGTGCCGAAATCGAACGCCAAGAAAATGAAATCATCAAAAGAGATCACCATTATCGGTGTGGAAACAATTCAGGAAGCGATAAAACATTTAGTAGGATAATATGACAAGCGTTGACATCTTCGGATATGCAGGATTGATCTTTTTGGCGATGTGCTGGGTCCCCCAGACCATCGGCACCATCAAAGCGGGAACGGTCGCCATCCGCAAATCGTTCCTTGTGCTATATGTGCTCGGTTCCCTGCTGCTGCTGCTTCAGGCATACTTTCTGAACAATATCCCGCTCATTCTTCTCAATTCGTTCACGATGGTCTCCAGCAGCGTAAATCTGTTCTATGGATTCTTCCCGCGAAAGGCCGCATGACCGACTTGCTCATCGCAACGAATAACAAACACAAAGTAGAAGAGATCCGGCATTTTCTCTCAAAGCTGCCGTTCAATATCCGTTCATTGAGTGATATTCCGAATGGTCCTAAGACGATCGAAGATGAGCCGACGTTGCAGGGCAATGCCCTTAAGAAAGCGCGCGAAGCGTTTCAGGCGACCGGCATGCTGAGTCTTGCCGACGATACCGGACTGGAAGTATTCTATCTTGCAATGAAGCCGGGGGTGTATTCAGCGCGGTATGCCGGAGAGAATGCGACGTATCAGGATAATTGTGATAAACTCCGCTTCGCCATGCTGGGAGTTGCTCCGCGCCGCAGAAAGGCTCAGTTCCGGACGGTGATCGCGATCGTCGGTAAAGGAATTGAACGGACGGTGGAAGGAGCAGTGGAAGGGATCATCCTTGAAGTGCTGCGGGGAGATCAGGGATTCGGTTATGATCCGCTCTTTGTGCCGAACGGATTCTCGCGTTCGTATGCCGAGATGAATATTGAAGAGAAAAATCAATTGAGTCACCGTGCACGGGCGTTGGAAAAAGCGGTGGAAGTATTACAAAGTATCTAAAATGATAACACCTTCCAGGTTTTTAAAACCTGGAAGGTGTTGACAAACAGCGTACGATCTTCAAATTATCTACTCCAGCGTTACCGCCGTCCCACACGCGCTTACCATCAGCATTGTCCCGCTTCCCACAGTTTCATAATCGAGATCCACACCGATGATCGCGTTCGCTCCGAGCGCACGTGCCT
>CAIVNT010000340.1 GCA_903907305.1 uncultured Ignavibacteriota bacterium | reverse complement strand
TTCTCCTTGCCGTACCACTTCCTGCTTCCGGCAGGGAGAAGAATATCTTGAGTGTATGAAACTGATCACCGTGGACGATGTGTTCACAGCAGTGAAAGAACGAGTGTAAATGACCTATCCAAGAAAAAGTTCATCCCCATCACCGCAGGAGACGATTCGCGCAATACTGCTGCGGGCCATCTATTATAACAATGAGAACGCGTATTTGATCGGTGCGTTTGAAAACGGCGGGACCAATTTCACTGCAGTTGGTTACGTTAATCAGCCGCTTGACGGTGAGGAGTATTCGCTCCAGGGGAGTTGGACAACGCATGCGAAATACGGGAAACAGTTTGCGATCGTTTCGTATGAAACACATTTGCCGAGCTCTCACGTTGGGATTGAACAGTATCTCTCTTCAGGACTGATCAAAGGAATCGGTCCATCGTTGGCGGAGAAGATTGTTGATGCCTTCGGAAGTGATACGCTTGATGTACTGAACAATCATCCTGAACGGCTGCTGCAGGTGGATGGGATCGGAAGAAAAAAATATGCATCGATCCTTGTGGCACTGACCAGTATGAAGGAGATGCAGGAGACAATGGTCTTTTTGAAATCTCATGGGATCACGACTGGAACCGCCATCCGCTTATACAAAACGTACGGGAAAATGGTCTCGGAGATCCTGAAAACAAATCCATATCAGATCATTGATGATGTAACGGGAATCGGTTTTCAAACGGCGGATGAGATCGCGCAGAAGATGGGTGTGAAAGAGGAGAGTATCTACCGGCTCACAGCGGGAGTCCGATATGTACTCGATGATGCGTGCAGAGCAGGAGGACATTGTTTCCTGCCGAAAGAAGAATTGTGCGAGCGTGCTGCCCGATTGCTGATGGTGGACGAAGCGAAAGTAGACAGAGCTGTGCAGTCTGCAGTGGAGACAGGGTATGTTGTGGCCGAAGGAGATTCGATCTTTCCGCTAAAATTATATGAAGCGGAAGAACTTTCCGCGAAGAGGATGAAACAACTGCTGCAAAAAGGTGAACGTCCGCTTGATCAGAAGAAACTCTACACTGCATTAAGTCATATTGAAAAGCGGCATCGGATCCAATTCGATCCGAAACAGCGGCTTGCGGTGGTGAGTGCGGTGCTCCATCCTGTTACAATTCTTACCGGAGGACCGGGAACGGGAAAAACATTGTGCGTGAACGGAATGATAGAACTTGCCGATGAACTCGCGATGAAATATGTCCTGTGTGCCCCAACAGGCCGTGCTGCGAAACGGCTTGCCGAGGTCAGTAACAGGGAAGCGAAGACGATCCATCGAGTGTTAGAATTCGATCCTGCCAGCGCTTCTTTCCGAAGGAACAGTGAAGATCCGCTTCAGGCGGATATTGTGATCGTTGACGAAGTATCCATGGTGGATATTCAATTGTTCGCGTTCCTACTGGATGCGCTGAAACCTGAGACTCAGCTTGTGCTTGTTGGGGATGTTGACCAGCTTCCGTCGGTTGGTCCGGGACAAGTGCTACGCGATCTGATAGAATCCAAATCATTATCGATCATACGGCTCGACATGATCTTTCGTCAGTCCGAGCGCAGTTCCATCATATCCAACTCTCATACCATCAATCATGGCGGTGAACCGGAATTTGCCGATGATTTCCAATTCATCGAAGCGGATGAGCCTGAACAGATCCAATCCCATATTATCGGTCTCTGTTCGACTGTTCTCCCGCAGAATTATCAATACGATCCTCTCACGGATATTCAGGTGCTCTCTCCGATGAATAATTCCCTATGCGGAGTGAAGGAATTGAATAAAAAGCTGCAGGTGGTGCTGAATGGACGTTCGACACTCTGTTGGCAGGGGAGTGAACGGAAGTTCTTGTTGAATGACAAAGTGATGCAAATACGGAATAACTATGATAAAGAGGTGTACAACGGCGATATCGGCCGCATTACCGGATATGATAAAGATGAAGCAAAGCTCTTTGTGATTTTTTATGGAAAGAAAGTTGAGTATTCCTTCGACGATCTGGATCAGCTTGTTCTGGCGTATTCAACAACCATCCATAAAAGTCAGGGAAATGAATTCA
>CAIVNT010000339.1 GCA_903907305.1 uncultured Ignavibacteriota bacterium | reverse complement strand
GGGAAAGTGATTTTGAGAATCCCGCTGTTTTTTAGCGGGACAATGGAGAGTTAAGTTATGATCGATCAAACAATTTCGCAATATAAGATCCTCGAAAAATTAGGCGAAGGTGGTATGGGTGTTGTCTATAAAGCCCAGGACACAAAACTCGACCGCTTCGTCGCACTAAAATTTCTTCCCCCGCATTTGGCCCGCCTGAACGACGCAGTCGGGCAGGCTGCATCCGAACAGGATAAAGCGCGGTTCATTCAGGAAGCGAAAGCTGCCTCCGCACTGAATCATCCGAATGTCTGCACGATCCATGATATTCAGGATTACGAGAGTCCGGACGGCAGCAAGCAGATGTTTATTGTAATGGAATATGTTGACGGGCAGACACTCCGCGATAAGAAAGATGTTGTCTCTATCAAGCAGGCGCTCGATATCGGAATTCAGATCGCCGACGGACTCTCCGCCGCACATGAAAAAGGGATCGTCCACCGTGATATCAAGCCGGATAATATCATGGTCCGTAAGGATGGTATCGTGCAGATCATGGATTTCGGTCTCGCCAAACTCCGTTCGAGTGAAAGCAAGATCGTCCGGCTGACGAAGATGGGGAGCACTGTCGGCACGGCAGGCTACATGTCCCCGGAGCAGGTGCAGGGACAAGAAGCGGATCACCGGTCTGATATCTTTTCTCTTGGTGTTCTATTATATGAACTCATTGCCGGACAATTGCCGTTCAAAGGTATGCATGAAACCGCGTTGGCCTATGAGATTGTCAATGTTGACCCTGCGCCGATGAACTCTGTGAAGCCGGAAATCGAACCGAGCCTGGATGCGATCGTATTGGAATGTCTCGCGAAAGAACCGGATGAACGGACGCAGTCCGCGAAGCAAGTATCGGTCGATCTGAAACGGTACAGACGCGAGTCGAGCCGTTCCCGCGCAAGCCGCATCACGGCAGCGCGTCCGTTCTACCAGCCTTCCGGTTATGATACTCTATCAGCTGCGCCAACCGGTCAGCGTGAAAATAAAGTGGACCGATTGCCGTGGATGATCGCCGCAGTATTCTTGATTCTTTCCATTGTCACAGTTGCTTACCACTTCATCAGTATCTCCGGCAGCGAAATGCTTCCCGTTCGTTTTACAGTTGCCCCCGCTGCAAAAGGAACGTTGGAAAGTTATTCGCCGATCATCTCTCCGAATGGAACAATGCTCGCATATGTCTCACGGGATTCGGCAGGGATTTCGCTTCTATGGGTCCGTCGTTTGGCATATTTGAATGCGGAGGCACTTCCCGGAACGGAAAATGCATCGTATCCATTCTGGTCCCCGGATAATAAATTTCTTGGTTTTTTTCAGAATGGAAAATTGAAAAAGATTAGTGTGAACGGAGGTCCGACACAATCCATCGCCGATGCGTCGGACGGAAGAGGGGGCTCATGGAGCACACTCGGCGAGATCGTCTTTTCACCGAGTTACGGTTCCGCCGTCTTCAAGGTCTCTGAAGCAGGAGGAACCGTTGTGCAGGTCTCTACACTGGATACATCACGGAAGGAGGATACGCACAGGTTCCCATGTTTTCTTCCGGGCGGCAAACACTTTCTCTATTTCAGCCGAAGCAGCAGCACGGAACTGACCGGGGTGTATTTCACCTCGATCGATGGTAAAGAAAATAAATTACTGCTCGTGTCAAAATCGAGCGTGGCATATGCTGCACCAGGATATCTGCTCTTCTTACGGGATAAGGCGCTCATGGCACAGCCGTTCGATGCCTCCAATGGTGAATTCAAAGGAGATGCGTTCCCCATTGCACAGGATATTGCAAGCAACACAAGGTCAAATAGTTATTTTTCGGTGTCTGAGAACGGCGTCTTGTGTTATGTGACCGGTGGATTCAGCGGGGAGCGACAATTGATATGGTTCAACCGTGACGGAAAATCTCCGGTCAAGATCGGAACTGCAGGTACAATCGGTGATTTCGCATTGTCACCGGATGAGAAACGGGTCGTCTTTCGGCGCATCGATAATCAGACAGGCAATAATGATCTCTGGATCCTTGATATCATCAGAAAAACGGAGTCGCGTTTTACATTCAAACCGGCATTGGATGACGATCCGGTGTGGTCACCGGATGGCAATTCGATCATCTTCGATTCGAATCCGGAGGGAGTTCCGAATCCTTTTCAAAAGGTCGCTTCGGGTGCCGGTGCAGAACAGCGATTGTTGAAATCCAATGTTTCGACCGTCCCGTATGATTGGACATCCGATGGTAAATATATTCTGCTCCGCCAGGAGAATGTGGCGACAAAAGTTGATCTGATCGCACTGCCGATGTTCGGCGATAAGAAACCGTTCCCGGTCGTTCAAACCGAAGCGCAGGAAGATCTCGGCCGATTCTCACCGGATGGACGATGGGTGGCATATATGTCGGATGAATCGGGAAAAAACGAAGTGTATATCCAGGCGTTTCCCGTCAGTGAAGGGAAGTGGCAGGTATCCGTGAACGGCGGCGGAAGTCCGGTGTGGGCAAAGAGCGGAAAAGAGATCTTCTACCTGGCTCCTGATAAAAAATTGATGGCGGTGGATATCACATTGAAACAGAATTCCGTTGAACAGGGAATTCCGAAACCGTTATTCGATACATTTGTCGATTCATATGATGCACCGAATCGGTATGCAGTATCGCGTGATGGAAAAAGGTTTCTCGTGAATAGTTCTGCAGACAGCGATTCAACCAAACCGATCACGGTCGTTCTGAATTGGACAGTGGAGTTCAAGAAGAAATAGATTCAATTGTTCCATCGTTTCATTGATTCACTTCATCATTGACACGCACAAGGCTCTTCAATGAATCAATGAACAAATCAGAAAATGAATAAATCTTATGATCGGTCAAACAATTTCGCAATATAAGATCCTTGAGAAATTAGGCGAGGGAGGTATGGGCGTTGTCTATAAAGCCCATGACACCAAACTCGACCGTTTCGTTGCGTTGAAATTCCTTCCTCCGCATTCGGCTCAGTCCGATCTGGAAAAGAACCGGATGCGGCAGGAGGCGAAAGCCGCAGCATCGCTCAATCATCCCTATGTCTGCTCGGTGATCGATATTCAGGAAATTGATGAACGTCAATTCATTGTTATGGAATTTGTAGAAGGATCAACGCTTCGTCAAAAACTTCCGATACAAAATATGAATGACGGTCTGCGCATAGCAATGCAGATCGGAGAAGCATTGGGGGCCGCTCACGCAAAAGGGATCGTCCACCGCGATGTGAAGAGCGAGAACATCATGCTCTCCGCCGACGGCAGGATCAAGGTGATGGATTTCGGATTGGCGAAATTAAAGGGTTCCTTGAAACTCACCAGGACGTCCAGCACGGTCGGCACACTTGCCTATATGGCTCCTGAACAATTGCACGGCGGGGATGTTGATGCGCGGTCGGATATTTTTTCGTTCGGTGTGTTATTGTTCGAGATCTTCAGCGGCCGTTATCCGTTCCGCGGGGAGCATGAAGCATCACTGATGTATTCTATCGTGAATGAAGAACCGGAATCCATTCTAAAATACCGCGCAGATCTGTCTCCCGAGTTCGACCGGATCATCGTCCGTGCGCTGGAGAAGGATCCGGCGGACCGGTATCAGCATATCGATGATATGGTAAGCGAACTCGGACGTCTTCTCAAAGGATCGTCCCGCATCGTCCGGCCGACAATGACAGATGGAACAAGGACCAGTCAGAGTATTCCTGTTCAGAATGTTCCTTTAAAATCCGATAAGACACGATTGTGGATCGGAGGAGCTGCGATATTCATCGGACTTGCGGTTGCGGTATGGTTCTTCTTCTTCAATTCATCGGGTCAGAAGATATCGTCAATCGCTGTCCTCTCGTTTCAAAACACCGGCTCGGATCCCGACAAAGAGTATCTATCTGACGGCTTGACGGAATCGCTGATCTTCCGTCTTTCGCAGCTTCCGAATTTGAAGGTGAGTCCGACCAGTTCGGTGTTTCGCTACAAAGGGAAGGATCTCGATCCCATCAAGATCGGAAGTGAACTTGGTGTACAGGCGGTGATGTCGGGACGGATCGTTCAGCGGGGTGAGAATATCTCCATCAGTGTTGAATTGGTCGATGTTCGGAACAATAATCTGCTCTGGGGTGAGAAATATGAACGTCCGATCTCTGAACTGTTATCGACACAGCGTGAGATAGCGGGTGTGATCGTGGAAAAACTGAAGCTGAAACTTTCCGGTGAAGAGAAAAAAAGTTTTGCTAAGCATTATACGGAGAGCAACGAAGCATATCAGCTCTATTTGAAGGGGCAATACCACTTTGCAAAACGTACGAAAGACGATATACAGCGTGGGATCGATTATTACCAACAGGCGATCAGTATCGACCCGAATTTTGCGTTAGCGTATACCAGAATATCTGATGCATATGCAAGTATGCCGCCGTACCCGTACATGGCACCGCTCGATGCATTTCCTAAGGCAAAGGCCGCAGCACAGAGCGCGTTGGAGATCGATCCGGAATTAGCGGAGGGGCATGCTGCACTCGCAAATATTCTTGGAACCTATGATTGGAACTGGAAAGAATCAGAGAAAGAATTTTTACGGGCGATCGAAATTGATCCGAACAGTGCGGCAGCACACTTCCGGTACGGGCAGATCTATTTATATCCGATGAGGCATTTTGATGAAGCGATCGCTGAGATCCGTCGGGCGATGGAATCAGAGCCGTTAGATCTCGTGATGGGCACCAATCTCTCTATGGTGTACCTGGCGTCAGGCCAGACCTCGTTGGCTCTGGATCAGGCAAGAAAGACATATGAACTTGATCACGAATTTCCTGTCAGCCGGTATGTCCTTTGCCAGGCTCTTATTGCTGATGGAAAATATCAGGAAGCAATCTCTATAGCCGAAGAAGGGCTTCGCATTAATCCGAAGAATCAATTTCTCTTGATGAGTGCAGGGATCGTGTACGCAAAAAGCGGTAGTCGCAAGTCGGCCGAGAATATGATACAGCGGTTCAGCGATATTCAAAAGGATCAATATATCAATGCGTATATGGTTGCCGCTATTTATGGTGCGCTCGGAGAGAACGACCGGGCATTTGAAGAATTGGAAAAAGCATTTTCCAATCGCGATTGGCATCTCCAGAGGTTGAATGTCGATACGTTCATGGATCCGCTCCGTTCCGATCCCCGTTTCGATCGTCTGCTCAAAAGGATCGGACTTCTTCAGTGAGGGGTCAAATGATAGAATACAGAAAAAAATATTATTTCCATTGTTTCGTTGTTTCACTGATTCAATCCTAATTGAACAAAACTTATGATCGGACAAACCATATCTCAGTATACGATCCTTGAGAAACTCGGTGAAGGGGGCATGGGGATCGTGTATAAAGCCCAGGACACAAAACTGGACCGGCTGGTTGCGTTGAAATTCCTTCCGCATAACCTGACGGCAAATGCTGATGACAAAGCACGGTTCCTTCAGGAAGCGAAAGCCGCGGCCGCGTTGAATCATCCGAATATCTGTACCATTCATGGTATCGATGACCGGGAAGACAGGCCGTACATCGTGATGGAATTTGTGGATGGCGAAAGTCTGAAAGCCCAGGTAAAACAAAAGCGTCTCAGCGTGAGCGAGGTGATTGAAATAGGTCAGAGGATCGCCGAAGGACTCAACGCGGCACATGAACGCGGTGTGGTTCACCGTGATATCAAATCCGACAATATCATGGTCACGCGCGAAGGGATCGTCAAGATCATGGATTTCGGTCTGGCGAAACTGAGAGGGAGTGCCGGTTTGACCCGGCAGGGGAGCACGATCGGAACGATGGGATATATGGCGCCGGAGCAGATCCAGGGGATCGAAGTTACACAGCAGGCAGATCTCTGGTCGTTCGGTGTTGTACTCTACGAATTGCTGACCGGGGAACTTCCCTTCAACGGTGAACACGAAGCCGCGATGATGTATGAGGTATTGAATGTCGATCCTCCCGGAGTACAAAAACTCAGACCGGATGCTCCCGAAGCGCTGCAGATCCTTATTTCCCAAATGCTGCAGAAAGAGCGATCGAAGCGCGTTGCACGCGCGAAGGAAGTGTCAGAGCGTCTCCGCCGTGTGACGACCGATGCACCGGTTGTTCCGGGTGATACATCCATCGCTGTGCTCTATTTTGAGAATATGAGTTCGGAAAAGGAAAGTGATTATTTTTGCGCCGGGATCACCGAGGATATCATCACCGATCTTTCCAAATTGAAAAAATTGAAGGTCGTTTCCAGGACCGACGTTCTGCCGTTCCGCAATAAAGAGGTCAATACACGTCAGGTCGGTCAGGCTCTCGGAGTGTCGCATGTCTTGGAGGGGAGCGTTCGGAAAGCCGGGAATAAGATCCGGATCACCGCGCAATTGATCGACGTCCGCAGCGGATTCCACGTGTGGGCGGATCGGTTCGACCGGCTGGTCGAGGATATTTTCGATCTGCAGAATGAAGTCTCGCAGAAGATCGCCGAAGCATTGAAAGTTTCCCTGAGTGATTCCGAGATGCAGCTGCTCTCGCCAAAGCCAACGGAGGACCTTCGTGCATATGATTTTTATCTTCGCGGCCGTGAGTTGATGTATGTCCGTGGAAAGAAAAGCAACGAAAAGGCAATCCAGATGTTCGAACATGCGATCTCGTTCGATGCGAACTATGCGCTGGCCTATGCTGCTTTAGCTGAAGCATACTCGAACATGTATCTGATGTATGACGGTGATCCGGTGTGGCTCGGTAAGACGATCCAGATGAATCAAAAAGCGCTCAGTCTGAGTCCTGATTCCATCGAAGCTCAATTCGGGATCGCTATGGTGTATCTGTACCAGCGCAGACTGACCGAAGCGAAGAAAACGTTGGAAAGTGTCATTCAGCAAAAACCGGATTCGTATGATGCGATCCGGTGGCTCGGAATATTCTCGGATATGATCGGTGATTATCCCAAAGCCATCCAATATTATAAACGTGCGGCCGAGATCAAGCCGTACAGCGAGGAACCGTGGATGCACCTCGATATGACGTACCGGCGAAGCGGGGATGCTGCTGCGGCAGAGGAAGCGGGAAGAAAGATCGTTGAGATCGGTGAACGTAAGTATGAGGTCAATCCTGAAGACGTCCTGACGCTCAGCCGCCTGGCCATTTCGTATGGGACCTTTGGTGAGAAAGAGAAGGCGTATTCCGCCATCAAACGGGTGATGGAACTTGCTCCCGGTGACGGACTTGCTCTGTACAATTGTGCCGGTGTCTATAATTCCATGGGTGAGACGCAGAACGCACTCACCTATTTACGGCGCGCACTTCAAATGGGAGGGAATTTCGTCCGTGAATGGGTCAAAACCGATCCATATTTCGATTCCATGCGGGGCGATAGTGCGTTTGAGACATTGTTGGCGGAATTCGGCTGATCGCGTCCACGAACGGAAGACGTGATTCCGGAATGCGGATCACAACAATGTAATGCCCTAAGGAAAACTTGATGATCGGTCGAACTATTTTACAATATAGAATTCTCGAAAAACTCGGCGAAGGCGGAATGGGTGTTGTGTATAAAGCTGAGGATACGAAGCTCAAGCGAACCATTGCGTTGAAATTCCTTCCGGACCGGATCAATCAAAAAGAGGTTGGCAAGGACCGTTTCCTTCAGGAAGCCCAGGCCGCTGCAGGATTGAATCACAATAATATCTGTACGGTCTACGGTGTTGATGAATATGATGGGCAATTGTTCATTTCCATGGAATATGTGGAGGGAGGAACGCTTCGGGAAAAATTTCCGTTCACCAACATTGGTGATGCTCTTTCTGCTGCGGTACAGATCGGCGAAGCGATACAAGAGGCGCATCTGAATGGTATCGTTCACAGAGACATTAAGGCCGACAATATCATGTTGACAGTAAAAGGTCAGCCCAAAGTGATGGATTTTGGTCTCGCAAAATTGAAAGGATCCCTTAAACTTACGCGCACTTCCAGTACCGTCGGAACACTCGCGTATATGGCTCCGGAACAAATTCAGGGGGGAGAAGTCGATCCTCGAAGCGACATTTTCTCATTTGGAGTGCTGCTTTTCGAAATGCTGACCGGAAAACTGCCGTTCCGCGGTGAACATGAAGCAGCGGTGATGTATTCTATCCTCAATGAAGAACCGCTTCCGGTTGAACAGTTCAATACCGCAGTACCGTCAGGATTGGCCGGTATCATAAAACGTGCGTTGGAAAAAAGTCCTGATGCTCGTTACCAAACGATGCAGGAGTTGGTGAATGATCTTTTGCTGATTCAGAAAGGGGATACTCTTTCTTCCGTTGCGGCGGTCCGCAAAGAGCAGAGACAACGCAGAAATATTTCCATACTTGTTCGTCCGAGAATGGTCATTCCGGTGATCATTATTCTCATTGCCGCAATTGCGGACTTTCTGATGTATGGCCGCGGTGGGAATACGATCGATTCCATTGCTGTTCTCCCGTTCGTGAACGTCGGCGGCAATACGGATATGGAATATATGAGTGACGGGATCACAGAATCGCTCATCAATTCTCTTACGGAAATATCTTCACTTCGAGTTCTTCCGCGAAGTACCGTGTTCCAATTCAAAGGAGAGGAGTCCCATGCGCAAAAGATCGGCAATGATCTGGATGTGAAAGCAGTATTGACCGGAAGGGTGATCTCGCGCGGCAGCACTCTGATCGTTCAGGTAGAACTCGTGGATATTAAAAAGCAGGCCCAGCTGTGGGGTGAGCAGTACGACAGACCGTTGACAGATTTTCTTGCTGTGCAGAAAGAGATTGCCGGGACTATTTCGGAAAAACTCCGTCTCAAACTATCCGGCACTGAAAAGGAGAAACTTCTGAAGCAGTATACGGAAAACAACGAAGCGTACCAATTGTATCTTAAAGGTAATTATTTCATTCAGAAAGCTAATCCGGAAGACCTTTCGAGGGGATACGATCTATTGAATCAGGCGATCAAACTTGATCCGAACTTTCCCCTGCCGTATGTCGGCATCGCCTATTACTATGCCATTGCGACGGATTTCTCTCTTGCTCCTGCCATAGCGATGCCGGAGATCAAAAAAGCAGTCGACCACGCTTTACAGGCCGATGGACAAATAGTTCAGGCGCGCGCAATGTCCGGGTGGTATGAACTCTGGTATACCTGGAATTGGAAAAATGCAAAGGAACAGATCCTCGCCGCCATGGATCTGAATCCGAACGAATATTTTCCTCATTGGTTTTATAGCTGGTATTTATCTTCCCATGGTAGATTTGATGAAGCAATAAATGAGGGGAAACGGCTTGTGGAACTTCAACCGCTTTCACCGGAAGAGTATTCTTTCTATGGTTTGATGTTGTATTATGCCGGTAAGTACGATGACGCAATAGTTCAATGCCAAAAGGCGGTCGACTTGGATCCGAATTATCCTCTTGGGCATCTTTTTATGGGATTCAGTGACATTCGAAAAGGAAATTATACGAAAGCAGTAGGAGAGTATCGGAGGGCACAAGTCCTCTTTGACTGTCCGTGGACCCTCGCACGATTGGGGTATGCACAGGCGATGGCGGGAAACCGTAAAGAAGCTCTGGTGATCCTTGATTCATTGACGCAACAATCCTCAAGAATGTATGTTGCATCCGATATTGTTGCTTCGATCTATGTGGCATTGGGGGACCATGAGCGCGCTTTTGAATACTTACAAAAAGGATATGAAGAACGGGCCGGCTGGATGATCTGGCTTCAGGCCGATCCTATTTGGGATCCGTTACGGACAGACGCGCGGTTTACCGCACTGCTAAAAAAAATGAACCTCACGAAATGACGGGAGGGAAATAGTTACAATGATCGGACAAACATTAGAGCACAATAAAAGATAATAGAATAATTGATTCACGGATCATTTACTTATTGATTCAGTTGTAGATATTTAATTCTTAAATGAATCAATGAGCAAATCAACAAATGAATAAATCTTATGGTCGGTCAAACAATATTACAGTATAAAATTCTGGAGAAACTTGGCGAAGGCGGTATGGGAGTGGTGTATAAAGCCCAGGACACCAAACTTGACCGCTTTGTTGCACTCAAATTCCTTCCGTCGCATCTTGCCGCATCGGAGCAGGATAAGGCGAGATTCATTCAGGAAGCGAAGTCCGCATCGGCGCTCAATCATCCGAATGTCTGCACGATCCATGATATTTCTGAACACGATAGTCAGTTATTTATCGTCATGGAATTCGTCGATGGTAAATCGCTGAAGGATAAAAAAGAACAGCTCGGCGCAAAACAGATCCTCGAAATCGGTATTCAAGTTGCCGAAGGACTTGCCGCCGCACACGAAAAAGGTATTGTGCATAGAGATATCAAGCCGGATAATATCATGATCCGCAAGGACGGTATCGTGCAGATCATGGATTTCGGTCTTGCTAAACTTTATACATCGGGAAATGTTTCACGTCTGACGAAAGCGGGAACAACGATGGGGACGATGGGCTACATGTCTCCCGAACAGGTGCAGGGACTCGATGTTGATCACCGCACGGACATTTTTTCACTCGGTGTTGTTTTGTACGAACTGCTTGCAGGTGAATCACCGTTCAAAGGGGTCCACGAAACCGCCATCATGTACGAGATCGTCAATGTTGATCCCGCCCCGATCTCTGCAGTGAAGGAAGGAACAGATCCCGAACTCGACCATATTATTCTTGAATGTCTTCAAAAAGAAAAGGATGACCGCTGCCAGTCCGCCAAAGAATTGGCGAAGGATCTGCGCAAGATCAAGAAATCGACCGGGCAGACGAACAGCCGTGCATATTCTGTATTACGATCGACGAGTCATCCTGCCGCTGCTCAGAAGAAGAATGAAACACCATCCGGGTCGTTCGTTTTGGAGATCATGAACCGTAGGATCGATCTGTCGAAGATCTTTGGTTTGGCAATTCTTCCTTGGGTGATCATTCTGCTGACGGCGGCATTGACTGCTACATGGCTCATTTTCCGCAATGCAGCTTCAGAGGAAATTGTCACAAAATTCGCACTGGATATCGGACAGGATAAAGTGCTCGATATCAGTGCGTATCCTGCTCTCTCCATTTCCCATAACGGAAAGCTGATCGTCTTCAAAGCGAACAATCATTTCTATCTCCGAAAAATGAATTCGATGGAATCAACTCCGATCGAAGGGATCGAGAATTGCTCCTCTCCGTTCTTTTCAACGGATGATAAATGGATCGTCTTCTTCCGGAACGGAAAACTGGAGAAGATGTCGCTGACCGGCGGGACTCCCGTAACGCTTGCAGATGCGCCGGACAACAGAGGCGGCACGTGGGGGAAGAACGGTGATGTTGTATTCTCGCCGTTTGCTGTCTCTGAGTTGAAGCTGGTCTCCGGTGACGGCGGTACCGCCAAAAGCATCACCACCATTGATACAGTGAATAATGAACGGACCCATCGGTGGCCCTCTTTTATGCCGGACGGAAAACACGTGCTGTTCACGGTAGGACTCCTCTCCAGTCCTGATTATTATGAGAACGCACGTATCGATGTTGTGGACATCAAAACGGGAGAACGCAAGACGGTCTTCCGCGGAGCGAGTAATGCCAAATATGTTTCCACGGGACATCTCTTCTTCTCACGCTCCGGTGTTCTCTATATCGTACCATTCGATGCTGACAAACTTGAAGTGACCGGGCAGCCCGTTCCTGTTGTGCAGGGGGTATACAGTGAAACAACGACCGGTATCACGAATTATGTTGTTTCCGATAACGGAACGCTGGTGTACCTGCCCGGGGCTGTTGAAGGAGAGAGCCGAAAGATCGTCAAGATCAATATGAAAGGGGAGACGACCGTCATCGATTCCGGAAGTCATCCGTATATCGAACCGAAACTTTCCCCGGACAATAAAAAAGTGGCTGTGGTCATACGCGACGGGGAGAATTTTGATATATGGATCTTTGATATCGCAGCCAGAACATTGAACAAATTGACTTTCGGCGGTTTGAACCGGACTCCCCTTTGGTCACCGGACGGCAGATCCATCGCATTTTTTAAGAGGACGAAGGACGGAAAGACCGGTGTGTATGTAAAGCCATCCGACGGGAGCGGTGAAGAAAAAATGGTCTTTGATGCGAAGGATATCAGAGTCTATCTCAATCAATGGTCCCGTGACGGAAAATTCCTGCTGGTGGATCACCTCACAAAGAATTCGCAGTCCGATCTGCTCGTCATTCCGCTCGTCGGCGACAAAGTACCGTGGTCATATCTTGAGTCGCCGAGGGATGAATACGAATCAAGCCTTTCCCCGAACGGTAAATGGATATCATATCTCACGGACGAATCCGGTTCCTATCAGATCTACGTCCGTTCATTTCCCGAGAAGGAAGGAAAATGGCAGATTTCCACCGACGTTGCAGAAGAACCGCGATGGTCACCCGACGGAAAAATTCTGTATTACCGGAAGAGTTCTCAGGTCATGGCGGTACCGGTCACAACAGAAAGAACATTCTCCGCCGGTGTTCCGACGGTGCTCATTAAGAACTTCCCCGCACAAAATGTGGACAGCGGCATCAGTTACGATATCACTTCCGATGGACAGTATTTTGTTACGACGCAGCCGGCCAAAGGGATCTCGTATAAGGATATCTCGGTCGTGCTGAATTGGACGGATGAAGTGAAAGCGATGACAGCAAATGAAAAATAATATGATCGGAACTTTGCTCTCTGCCACGAAGACACAAAGGCACAAAATGAACTTGCCCTAGATTTTCGGACACCAAGAAAAGACACTATATTGTGTCAGGAGGTGTCCCAATGTCAGGCCCAACACGTCGTAAACGGTACGATACACAATTCAAGCTTGATGCACTACGAT
>CAIVNT010000338.1 GCA_903907305.1 uncultured Ignavibacteriota bacterium | reverse complement strand
CCATCAATCACATGGGAAGGATCCCTTCCGCCGGTCAATTCTTCTTCTGGCGTGATTTCAGGATCGAAGTCGTGGATATGGACGGAAACAGAGTGGATAAATTATTGATCAGCAAACAAACACCGCCGGCAAAAAAATGAGCAAACCGCGCCGCAACGATCTTCTCATTCCATTCCTGACCATCTTTCTGGATGTGATCGCATTCGAAGCGGCATTTCTGCTGTCGTATTGGCTCCGGTTCTTTTCTCCTTTAACGGACTATTTCGAGATCTCTCTCGGCGTTCCTCCGGTCGGGACATACATTACCGCTTCGGTCATTTTCATCCCGGTTTTTCTCCTGGTCTTCCGTTCCCGAAAATTATACGGCACACGGAGGAATATCCATATCAGCGATGAATTTTTTGTGCTCATCCGCCTGATCACCATCGGGATGATGATCATGATGAGCGCAACATTCTTTTACCGCGGATTCTCCTTCTCCCGCGGCGTCTTCATCCTACTCTGGCTCACGTCCATTACAACGGTAACTCTTGGCCGCTGGTTCGCAATGCTCTTTGAACAAAGTCTCTATCGGCGCGGCAAAGAATTGAAGTCGATCGTGATCGTTGGAAAGAACAAAACAGCAGAGCAGATCTATTCCCTGTTTATTTCCAAACCGAATCTCGGATTTGAGGTACTCGGATATTATGCGGATACGGCAGCTCAATCGGATTCACCATTGATGGAATGCCGGTATCTCGGCGCGATCTCTGCTCTTTCTGATGATATTGTCACACTCCGAATCCAGTCCGCACTGGTGGCATTATCCCACAATGAACAGGAACAGTTGATCGATTTGCTCAGGCACACTGAAGGAATGAACGTCGAATTCATGATGGTGCCGGATATGCTCGAATTGATGACAACCAGACTCCGCATTCAGGAGATCGAAGGGATCCCATTCCTGAAACTGAAGGATATTCCGATGAGTACCTGGAATAGGATCCTCAAACGCAGCTTCGACATCCTCTTTTCCGTCTTCGCATTGATCATCGCTCTGCCGGTAATGGGCATGATCGCGGTGATCATCAAACTGACGTCACAAGGACCGATCTTCTATATTCAGGAGCGCATCGGTTTAGACGGCATTTCTTTCCCGCTCATCAAATTCCGGTCCATGAAAATTGATGCCGAAAAAAGTTCCGGACCGGTCCGGAATAAAAAAGATGATAACCGGGCAACAATCATCGGTCGGATCCTCCGCAGGACAAGTCTGGATGAACTGCCTCAGCTGTTCAACACGTTGTATGGACACATGAGCATCGTCGGCCCGCGTCCCGAACGGCCGTTCTTTGTGGAACAGTTCAAATCGAACATTCCGAAATATCTTGAACGCCACCGCGTAAAGACCGGCATGACCGGCTGGGCACAGGTGAACGGACTGCGCGGTGATGTGCCGATCGAGGACAGAACAAAATATGATATCTACTATGTGGAGAACTGGTCGCTGGTGCTGGATATCAAGATCATTTTAAAGACCATTCGCGCCGTGATCTTTGCGAAGGACGCATATTAATTTTTATGGAATGAACGTATGATCCCACTGATCATTTTCTATCTGCATATCATCGGCATCACCGCCGCATTTACAAATGAATACCAAAAAGATGGACTCAGCGCAGGAATACTGTCGGTCGGTTTTGTTGTATTGATCTTTTCTGTCGGCTGGTCGATCAGCTCATTCTTTCTGAAGTATCTTATGGGAGAAGCGGGATTAGGGTTGTGGATGAACAGAGACAGTTTATCGCTGCTGCTGCTGACGATTGCGGAAGGGTTCTTCTATGTTTTGTACTTTAATGAGAGCTCAGGCACACCGGCGCGGTAAGAATTATTTCAAGGTAAAGTTAAAAATGATCGTGCATGTTTGTTCTGTTTGTGATTGTCCCCCCGGCAGCGGTTCGAATCTCCACAGTTTCACTTTATTGATGGCCGAATTTTCAAGTCTCGTATCCCCTTTTTGAGCAGGTGTTGCTGAACGCACGCTGCCGTCCGCAAGTACAAAGACACGAAGCTTGATCTGCGCAGAGATATTCACCCCCGAAGGATAGACAGGCGCATCGCCTGAGATCAATTTTCTGTTCGGTCCGTTTACCCACTGTACTCCAAACGACACATTGTCTCCGATACCGTCACCGCTTCCGAATCCGCCTTTTCCGTTTCCGCCGTTGCCCGGAGTTATTCCGGTGCCGCTATTACCGCCGGATTGGATTCCCATCGGACCTTCTTTGCGACCGGGTGTGGGGGTATAATAGGAAGAGGTACGCTTGTCATCCCGCGATGGTGAAATTTTATTTGTCATTGAGAGCGGTGCGGAAGGATCGACGTTCACCGATTTTTTGGTCGCAGGAAGACGAATGATATCATCCGTTCCGAATGTAAGGGTCCTCGTCGGGAGCGTCACAGGATTGTTCAGGTTTTCGGATGTTTGTTCGATTCCGGCGTGGACATCGCTTTGATTCGGCAAAGTGAATTTTGTCAGACTTCCCTGTCCCCCCGGCAATGAACCAAGTGTAATCTCAATGTATTTTGCGGTTATCTGTTTCGGTTGGACGACAGAATAGTAGAGCGCTACGGCCACGATTGCGTGAAGAACGATGGATCCGATCCATCCAAATGATGTGGAATGGTAGCGTGAGGACATACGGATATTAGAATTCCTCTTCAGGAGCCGTTGCGATCATGAACCGCTGGGCACCGATCCCTTTGGCGATATCGATCACCTCTACCGCCTGCTGCAGTGTCACGGATTTATCCGCACGGACTATAATGATCTGGTCTTTATTCTTATCGATGATCGGGATCAGTTTTTGCGCCAATGTGGTCAGGACGATCTGTTCGGCATTAAGATAGATATTGCCGGTCTGTGTGATGGTAATGATCGTTTGTTGATCGGAATGGATCTCGCCCGTAGCAGCTTTTGGAAGGAAGACATTCACACCGCGGAATGTCACAAAGGAAGATGCGAGCAGGAAGAATACAAGAAGCTGCAGCAGCATATCCGGCAATGTTGCATAGTTAAAATTGGGGTCGATCTTATGTCGTTGTTGGAATTTCATAGAATTGCTTGGTGTAGACCGGTGAAAATCCGTTGAGGAACATTACTGTAATCACAATATTGATCCGATGAATTATTCGTCCTTTGGCTCAAAGAATTCATCATCGGCAAATACCGTTCGGGTCGGTTTCGTTTTCTTAGCGGCAGCCGGCATTACGACGGATTCGACTGCGGTTCCGTCAACTTCCATCATAGCGAAGAACTCTTCGGTTGCAACTTCAAGATTATGCACAAGTCGGGTGATGTTCGCGACGAAAAGGTTATAGAAAAAAAGAGCTGGTATTCCGACCATCAGTCCGAATGCAGAGCACAGAAGTCCCTGCCAGATACCCCCTGCAAGAGTACCGGCGTCTGCGTTTCCGCCTAACTGTTCGATGGTCTGAAAAGCCAGCACCATACCGACAACAGTTCCGAGAAATCCAAGCATCGGAGAAATTGCGGCGACGTTTGCCAGAAGACTCAAACGTTTTTCAAGATAAAATATCTCTACCTTTGCGGCATTTTCAATTCCTTCCTTCACAGCAACAGTTCCTTTGTGAAAGTTCACTACGCCGTTCTTCAGAAGACCGCCGATAGGAGCTTTCACGGCCGCGCACGCTTCGAGTGCAGATTTCATATCGTTATGTGCGAGTGCACTGCGAACCTTGCCAAGCAGCGGACGATGATCCACATTAGCTCGGGATAGGATAATAAATTTTTCCATGATCACAGCAACACCGACGAACGAACAGAGAAGGATCGGCCACATCACCAATCCTCCCTTTAAGAAAAGATCCAACAGATTCATCGACTAACCTTTGAGAAGTGGAACAGATACGTTGAGAACTCCCTCCGAACGGAGGGAGCATATTGTATGAAGGGAAGAACGAAAAACTATTTTCCGACTTTAACGACCACGGGACGGGATTCGAGCATGTGCTCCATCTTTTCCATCTGTGATTTTGCATCCGCTTTGGTCTCAAAACGTCCGACACAGACACGAAAATAATTTCCCATCGGTTCAATGAATGCATCAAACCCGGCGTCCGTGAACACTTGTGCCTGTGAATTTGCTTTTTCCACAACCGGCCACGACGAGATCTGCACCGTAAACATTCCGGTGCCATGGACGATATCTTTGCGGACCTTTTGTTTGGACGATTTCGGTTGCGCAGTTGTTTCTACTTTTGTAAGGTTCTCTTCCGCGGAAGGAATTGCAGTGTCCGGAGCGATCGCCTGTTCTGCCATGTTCTGCATCGTATCCTGAGAGACCGGCTGATATGAGTCCGTCGGGATCGAAACAACCTGCGGTGCGGGTTTTTTCTTTCCCCACAATTTTACGATGCCGGTAGTATTCAGAATGAAAGCGGCAGCGCCAAGAGCGACCAATGCTCCGACAATAATAAGAGCGGTCTTTGGAACTCCGCCTCCGCTTGCGGGCGACCCTGATGATTTGGGTGCGTCACCTTTAACATTCAAATTTGGCATTGTTGATTCTCCTTCTGTGCTGTGAGAAAAT
>CAIVNT010000337.1 GCA_903907305.1 uncultured Ignavibacteriota bacterium | reverse complement strand
TTGCATCCGTAATGTTCACATTTACAAAATCACCGACACTCACTCCCTCGATCTTCGGCATAAAGATCTCATTATCGATCTCCGGAGCGTCCCACTCGGACCGTCCAACAAAAATTCCTTCTTCGATACGTTCGATCACTGCGCGCGCCTCTGTTCCGATCCGTGATTCGTTCTTCTCCAGGGAGATCCCGCGCTGCACTTCCATAACATACTCTTTTCGCCGTTCTTTTTCCTGTTCAGGGATCGGATCACCCAAACCATACGCAGTCGTATCATCTTCCTGCGAATATGTGAACACTCCAAGCCGGTCGAATTTTACATCCTTAATGAACTGCACTAATTCTTCGACATCCGCTTCCGTCTCGTTCGGATAACCGACGATGAGCGTTGTGCGTAATGCGATATCCGGAACGGAGGTCCTGATGGATGTGATGAGATTCTCTGTCGTCTTGCGCGTGATGCCGCGCCGCATGGACTTTAGCACATTATCCGCTGCATGCTGGATCGGCATATCAATGTAGCGACAGAGTTTGGGATTGTCACTAAACGATTGTAACACATCCATGGGAAATTTCGACGGAAACGCATACATCAAACGTATCCATTCGAGTCCTTTCACCGATGCGAGCGACGTCAGCAGAGAAGCAAGTTTCCGTTCGCCGTAAATATCCAGACCGTAATACGTGGTATCCTGACCGATCACGATCAGTTCCTTCACTCCTTTTTCCACAAGACGCATCGTCTCATCCATCACCTGTTCCACCGGCTTCGTTTTGTGTTTCCCACGCATAATGGGAATGGCGCAGAACGAGCAAGGATTATCGCATCCTTCGGAGATCTTCAAGTAGGAAAAATATTTCGGCGTCGAGATATTCCGCTCACCGAGCAGTTCATATTTATATTTTCCGCCGAGTGCTTCCAGTATTCCTGGCAGTTCGTTCGTCCCAAAGAAATTATCAATCTCAGGGATCTCTTTCTGAAGATCGTTCTTGTACCGTTCTACAAGACATCCCATCACGAACACTTTGTCGAGTTGTCCGGATGTTTTGCGCTCGACTGCTGAAAGGATCGTATCAACAGACTGACGCTTCGCCGCATCGATGAATCCGCAGGTATTGATTATGGCAATGTCCGCTTCTTCGATCTTCTCCGTCAGCGTAAAATCGTTATGCAGTAGTTGACTGTATAACGCTTCGGAGTCGACCGTGTTCTTCGCGCAGCCGAGGGTGATGATATTGATCTTTTGTTGTTTTGTGTTCATTACGACAATACCACCAGGCTAAGATAAAGATACAACATCGGTGAAACATAAATAAGACTGTCAAAGCGGTCGAAAAATCCGCCGTGTCCGGGAATGAGACCGGATGAATCCTTCACTCCGGCATCGCGCTTCAATAATGATTCTATCAGATCGCCGATCTGTCCGAACACACCAATGAGCACTCCCATGATGATCGCCTGATGCAGCTGCAGATACGGAAGATGATACTGCTGAAAGAAGATCATCGTCCCCACCGCACCGAAGAATCCCCACACTGCGCCTTCCCAGCTTTTGTTCGGACTGACACGCGGAAAGAGTTTATGTTTTCCCATTGAGAGTCCGCCGAAATACGCCATCGTATCGCACAGCCAAATGGATGCAAGGATGGAAATGATCGTCCATCCTCCCCACGAATAGACCATTGCAGCGGTTTCGATATTCGGTACAGTTCCCGATCGTTCAAAGAACTTTTGCATGAACTGCATCGGGATCTCACTTCCGAACAATTCTCTGATACCGATCAATGATGCAAGGAACACACCAATATACATCACGCCGAAGATAGTGAATCCCGCATTCATAAATGCCGATCCTCTGTTGCGGAAAAGTTCAATAAGCATCACTGCCGTAAGGAAGAGAAATAGAACAGCAGCAAAATCTTTTATCTTCCAGAACATCACCGATCCGCCGAAGTCTGCCGGGAACTGTTCGGGAAAGAATGAGAGGTGGATCGCAACGAGTCCGATGATGCCGGTCACTATCTGCGGGTTCGCCCCTTTTGCTGTCGCCAGCGTATAGAATTCATAGAGCGCGAGACCGGCTACCACAAGAACAAACAGCGCAAAGAACAATCCGCCGCTGTAACTCGCGAAGAGGATGAATGGAATTGCCACGAGTGCTACTGCAGCCCGCGAAGCAAGATTTGAGAATTTATTAGCCATTGGTTATGGTAAAATCGATAAGGTCCAGCGAAGCGAGCATCACAGATGCCTGCTCTTTTTGTTCCGCCTTAACAAAAAGTGTTGATGCTCCATCCCGCAGTTCCACCGGATCGGGATAGAAGCAGACTGCATCGATGCCGTTCATCTGCAGATTCTTCGCAACAAGATCCATTCCGAAGATGTTCGGAGTAGAGAGCAGCAGAATATATCCATCGGGTGCATGCTGCGAACTGCTTCCGGTTGTGCTGAGAGTATTAGATTGATTGTTCATTCAATTGTTGTGGATGCAGAACTTTTTCTGTGACCTTAATGTACTGAACAATCACGAGGAAAAAAATGATGATGAAGAATATCCCGGTGCCGAGTACCATTTTAATGGATGGTTCACTCTGCTCCGCCATAAACACTGTCGGTATGGAAGATTCACTATTTCCGTAGACATACACTCCAACCGTTGCGGCCGCATTATTGATAAAATGTGCGACGATCGGCAGGATGAGCGTCTGCGACCGGTATTGAATGAAACTGAAATAGACACCCAGTGACATTAATGGAATAAGCCAGAATGGGTTCATATGATAGAGACCGAAGATCGTCCCGACGAGGATGAATCCTTTCACCGAACCGTGTGAGATGGTAAAATTCCGCTGGATCAGTCCACGGAACATCATTTCTTCGCAGATCGCCGGCGTCAATGCTGCCACCGCCATCACAAAAATGAGTTCGGGAACGGAATGAGCGACGATGAGCACTTTGAACGCTTCTTCGATCATCTGTTTCATTTTTTCCAGGAAGGGCGCAATATTTTCCGGCAGCGGGATCATTCCCTGGAAATAGAGATAGAACTCGCCGATCTGCATCAACGCTATCATTCCAACGATTGCCAGAAATGCTTCGCTGAAGGAGGGAATTCTCCAGCGGAATACTTCGGAGATATTTCCATGCTGTCGTTTCGCAAGAAGCACCGTCGGCACCAGCAGAAAAAGGAACTGCGAGATCATCGTTGCAAGCCGCGCTATCGTTACATTATCGAGATCGATCTTTCCGCCGATCACCAGCAGTGTCAGTCCGCCGCCGACGATCTGATACAGAAAGAAGAGTCCGAGCAGCGCAAGCACTGCAAACTTTGCGGGACGGTACCGCGTCTCCGCAGTCTGAAAGATCCCTGACTCATTCTGGATCTCGATCTCACTCATTGCACTTTCCCTTTCAATTCACCGTTGAGACCTGAATATTCTTTGAGTTCCGCATCGATGGAACCGATAATCACTTTCGTATTTACTTTCACCGGGATCTTCCGTTCATCATCGGAGAGCCAGATAAGGATGCGTCCTTCATTTTTGAACAACCCTCCCTCTTTCACCATCGGTTCAACGATGATACAGTTGAATGTTCCGGCGCCGACCGATATCTTTTGCTTGCCGAGATATTTAATGTCCAGAGGATTCGATTTTCCTTTGAAGAAATTCTGAAGATTCACACGCTGACCGATCTTGAACGTTGAATAATCAATTGTCCGCGCATAATAGAATGCAGACATGATATCGTGAACCTGGGGCGGGATGTCGAATTCCTGATCTCCGCTCTTCGCTTTGTGATTCTTCTGATCGAAGACTGCCGTGTAATCCCGCGAAAACTTCCCTTCCTTGATATGCTGCTCAAATCTCCACGGGAATATTCCGGCAGAATCGAGATACGTTTCATACCGGTCCCGCACCTCAAAGAAGAAATCGAATGTAGGAGTTGAACGGACGTTAAACTGCACCTTATACGTGGGATTCCCGAGGACATTCTCCATCTGCGGAATGGACATCTCCGCATACCCTGCCGTGATGATGCCGTAGTTCACATTGAAGAGAAGTTTCTCGCCGACTCCGAACGCTTTTTGATTCACAGCGCTTTGCGAAAAAAGGATTCCGTGGCAAAATATCATTGCAATTAAAAAAACTATCCGGCTGCGCAGCTTGTCATTCTGAGTCCCGCGATGCCGCGAAGCGGCAAGCGGGGCGAAGAATCTGATCTTAAATTCAGGTTTCTCGTTCCACAAATAATGAGTCTTGCGAAATGCCAATGCTGAATTTTTGAGATAATCGTTCTTATTTTTTTTCATTCAATAATTCTCGAATTCCTGTGATGACCTTCTCAACCGTGATCTGATCCATGCACACATTCGATTGGCACGGCCCCCCTTTACACAATGCACAAGCGGAATTGTCCGCGGTGAATATTCGTTTCTTTTCCGTATATGGTCCCCACCGCATAGGACTGCATTGAATGATCGGCGGATAGAACGCAACGACCGGTGTTCCCATCATCGATGCAATGTGGAGCGGTCCAGTCGAATTGGAGACGAACACACTCGCACGTTGAAATAATGCGCCGAGTTCGGTAATGGAAAATGTTCCTGTATAATTCAACGATGCACTCTTCATGTTCGACGCAAGGGATGCAACAAGTGCTGTTTCGTCCTTCCCGCCGGTCAGGACGATCTTCAACCCGAAGTGCTTCTGTATCTCATCTCCCAGCTCCGCAAAATTCTCAATACTCCAGTCCCGTGCCGAGCCGCCGCTCCCCGCATGAAGAACTGCAAATTTCTCAACTGAATCTTTCGACAATATTGTGTCAACTCTTTGCTTCGCTTCTTCACCGATCCTGAATTCGAATTTCGATTCAGACACCCGTTCAATACCGATCGTCGTCAGCAGGTTCAGATTGTATTCCACTTCGTGACGCTTCGCGTCCTTCCGGTGCTCGTAGATCCGCTTGTTAAAAAGGAACGAATACCACCGGAATCCCGTTCCGACCCGCTGCGGAATGCCAGCAAGGAATGTGATCAGCGCAAGATTGAACCGCGGATACGGAATGATCGCCATATCGAAATGTTTCTCTTTTAACAGAGCAACATATTCACTGATGCCTTTGGATTCGTCCCACAGGAT
>CAIVNT010000336.1 GCA_903907305.1 uncultured Ignavibacteriota bacterium | reverse complement strand
GTGCTGCTCGTCGGCGGCGGCTCCGAGAATTACAGCGACTGGTCCGACATTCCGTATGGATGGCTGGTGAATCATTCTCCGAATAAGAAGATCCTCATCCTCCACTATTCGACCGTTTCCACATTCCTTCCCGACTATTTCAAATCCCTTGGAGCAGTCCAGGCTGTCAGTACGATTATTTCCTCTGCCAACGCAAATGATTCTGCAACATACAAGATGATCCTGGATTACGACGGTATCTTTCTGCGCGGCGGCGATCAATGGGAATATGTGAAACAGTGGAGAGGGACACTAACTGAGGATGCTATCAAGAAGGTCTTTCAGCGCGGCGGTGCAGTCGGCGGAACAAGCGCAGGAGCCATGGTCCTCAGCAAATTCATTGCTGATGCCGGCACTACAAGTGTCGATCCGAGAACGGCCATGCGGAACCCCCTTGCAGCCGGTATCACATTCACTGATGATTTTTTGGGATTTGTTCCGGGAATTCTGTGCGACACTCATTTCTACGAACGGGGCAGACTTGCCCGTCTCCTTTCTATGCAGGCGGTCTATCAAAAGATCAACGGAACATGGTTCACCGGTGTCGGTATCGACGACGCAACAGCGCTCGGTGTATCCTCCGACGGTTCCGCAGAAGTATTCGGTTCAGGAGTGGTCTCATTTTTATTGCCGGGACCGAAGACATCAACTTCTGTTCTCATCGGCAGTCCGCTCGGTATTGCGGATATGATAATACGCCAATTCACTAAAGGCAGCGTAGTCCAATTACCCGCCGGGACGATTATCTCCTCACCAAACGTAACGGAATATCACCCGCTTCCTTTTTTCTCACGGCAGAAGAATATCGTTTTGGACGGAAGTTCAGCAACCGCGGACTGGATCGGTGGTTCGGGTTCATTGAATACGTTTTTACGTCGCATCGGAAATGATACGATTGAAATTTTGACATCTGCGCCTACTAATTTGCAAATTACCGACATCAGAAATTATTTGACACAGCACGATGTTCCTTCTTCCATAACCGTTATCTCACCAGCACAGCGGCAGTCCTTTGAACGCGCTTCGGTCTTCGCCGCCCGGGCATCATTTATCCTGGCAAATATATCCCCGGATAGCCTCTCTTTCTTAACCGATTCTACTTCGTTGACAGGTTCCGCCTTCCGCAATATTTTAGGGAAGGATCTTCTCTTCCTTGGCGATGCATCGTCGTTTGCAGGGAATTCATTCGTCAATAAACTTGAGGTAACCACTACAGCGGCATACCGCGGCAGACTTACAGTGGAGAATGGATTGGGAATCGTGAAAGGAATGATGATCATTCCGAGATTATACGAATCAGACAGCTATCTTGAGAACAGAGCATGTGCGCTTCCATGGGGGATCGGTAAAGCGCAACCTTCGTTCGGTATGTATCTGGACAACGGTTCACACTGTATCATTGCAAATGGAAATGTAACAGCTTTTGGGACTTCGTCTGTGTTATTGTTCGACCTGCGTTCTACCTCTGCAACAGCATTCCCTGCATATATTGCTTCCGGTGGAATCGGTCCTAGGCAAAATGCAGTCCTGAACATTGCGGTAATGAATGCCCTCCCCGACTCTACATCGTTCTCACTCTCCGGAACTACTAAAGGTAACAATGAAATGAATTACAAATCACCTAACTCATTCCATTTGCTGAATATTTACCCGAATCCATTCAACCCTTC
>CAIVNT010000335.1 GCA_903907305.1 uncultured Ignavibacteriota bacterium | reverse complement strand
GTTTGGGGCAGCGTGGGGGCGGAGGTGGTGGTGTGGGGGCGGCATTGAGGAGCCCGAGGGCGGGGGGGTGGAGTGGGCGGGGCCAGGCTGACTGGCTCTCACGGCGATGGCGAGCTGCGTGAGATGGCGGGAGTGAAGCGGTCCCACGATAGGCGTGAGGCGATCGCTGCGTGCGATGAGAGGATCACCCATGTTGGAACTTCGAATGTTTTGAGATATCCCGAAGTAACAAGCAGTGTCGTGATGATACCCATGGTCTTCTGCGCATCGTTCGTTCCATGCCCGAGACTGTATGCTGCTGCAGAGACGAGTTGAAGTTTCCGGAAGACGGAATTGATCTTTGATGATGAACGCTTATGAAAGATCCACATCATTGCAGACATCAACACGAAAGACATGACCATACCCATCAGAGGAGCGACTGCAATAAAGATCAATGTGTTGGTCCAGCCACCGTAAATGATCGATCCGAATCCTGCTTTCGCAACGGCTGCTCCGGCATAACCGCCGACGAGCGCGTGAGATGAACTGGAAGGGATACCGTAATACCAGGTGATAAGGTTCCACACAATTGCACCAAGGAGTCCGCCAAGGATCACGAACTCATCAATCAGTTCCATGTGGATGAGACCTTTACCGACCGTTTTTGCGATATGAACATCAAAGAGAAATGCAGCAACAAGATTGAAAAAAGCTGCCCAGATCACTGCCTGTCTCGGTTTCAGGACCCGCGTGGAGACCACCGTAGCGATGGAGTTTGCCGAATCGTGAAAGCCGTTGATGAAATCGAATACAAGAGCGACCAGGATGATAAAAATTACCAGCGTTAGCATAGTCGTTCTTTCTTAGGCGTGTTTAATGAAGAGGGTCTCGAGCACATTGGCAACATCTTCGCATTTATCTGTGGTCGTTTCAAGATTCACCAGCACTTCTTTTGTTTTGATCAGTTCGATGGCATCGGTCTCCGTTTCGAATAGTTCCACGATAGCATGATCGAAGATCGTATCTGCTTCATTCTCGAATTGGTTGATCTTTTTCAGGATCTTCTGCAGTTCGTCCATCTTCTGCATATCTGCAACGAGGATCACCCCACGCTGAATCTCCAACGTGGACTGGTAAATGATCTCGGTCAGCTTTTGAATGTCTGCAGAATTCTTTTTGATCTTATACATGTGGAATCGTTTTGCGCTTCCGTCAATGTAGTCCAGCACGTCATCCAGTGTGGAAGCGAGCAAATGGATATCTTCACGGTCGAAGGGAGTGACGAACGTCGAATTCAGTTCTGTATAGATCTCATGGGTGATCGAATCGGCTTTATTCTCCAGTTCCTGGATCTTCTGGACGGTCGCTTCACGCTCACTCTTTCCCTGAGAAGGAAGAGTCCGCAGGGTTTCAGCAGCGTCTACGATCGTGCGGGCAAGTTTATCGAAAAGGACGAAGAATTTCTCATCGTGGGGAAGTAACGCCTGGATCATTCTGTCGAGTCTCATAGTCGGGCCAAATAATTAGTGATGATTAATAAAATCTGCGTTCAAACATACTCAAGAATGGTATGAAATGAAACAATCCAAATGTTAAGGAATTGTTATCAGTGCTTAAGTCATTATTTTTTTTTATACTTTAGAATACAAGCATTTCGTTCATTTTTTTGGAGATTAGCATGATCAATTCCCGTCGTTCATTTTTTAAGAAATCTGCCTCGGTATTGGCCACTTCGTCAATGTTATCCGCCATCCCTCTGTTCAATATCAATTCGCAGACAAGCAAGAAAATGAAGCTTACGTTCCGGCCGTACAGACTGGAACTCCGGCATACTTTCACCGTTGCCGAAGCAAGCAGAACGTTTACCCC
>CAIVNT010000334.1 GCA_903907305.1 uncultured Ignavibacteriota bacterium | reverse complement strand
AGCTTCAAAACGATTTTTTGAACACGTTGGAGGGAAAAAACACTTAAAGTAATATCTTAAGTCCCTGCCGTAACATTCTACCATCAGACACCCTGTCAGGTCTTCCCGCCAGAAAATTCGAAAAACTTCAAAAACATCAGTATTTATTGACTTAATCACTTGACTTTGCCCTGAAATCCTGTAACTTTGAATCACGTAGTGGGTGAAAGTGGGTAGAAAATATTCAATAATAATAGGTGATTAAACGTAGTGTCTTCATTCAAAGGTTCATTTAATTATACGGTTGACAGTAAGGGCAGGATCAACATTCCGGCGAAGATGCGGAAAAATCTTTCCCCCGAAGCCAATAACTCGTTCGTGATCACACGGGGATTGGACAACTGTATTTTTGTCTACCCGAATGATGAATGGGCAAAACGCGAAACGGAACTTCGCAAACTCGATCAGAATAAACCGGATGCGAGATTGTACACGCGCATGTTGCTGGACCTTGCTTCGGATGTGGAATTGGATGGACAGCACCGGATCGGTCTCACAAAAGAATTGATGGAGTACGCGAAGATCGGCGGCGACGTGTTGATCATCGGTGCGTTCGACCGGATCGAAGTGTGGAATCCCGAAGAGTACAAAAAATATATTGATGGACAGAAACTGGATTATGTTGCGGTGGCGGAGAAAGTATTCGAGAAAAAAGAGTGAGTGTATCCACCTACCATATTCCGGTGATGCTGAACGAAGTGCTCGAGCATCTGGTGACGGTGAAGGACGGGATCTATGTTGACGGAACATTGGGGGGCGGCGGACACGCGGAAAAGATCTGTGAACAATTATCACCATCAGGATTACTGATCGGCATCGATGCCGATGCGGACGCAATTCATGAAGCGGGGAAACGTCTGCAGCATGTTCAAACGAATGTTCAACTTGTGAACGACAATACCGCACACATCGCATCCATTCTTCGCTCCGGAAATATTCCGTCAATCAACGGACTGCTGCTTGACCTTGGCGTCTCTTCCTTCCAGATCGATGAAGCAAGCAAAGGATTCTCGTATCGGAGCGATGAGCGTTTAGATATGCGGATGGACCGGCGTCAATCGCTGGATGCCTACGGCGTTATAAATTCGTACACGGAAGAAGAACTTGCGGATGTCATCTTTCACTACGGTGAGGAACGTCTCTCACGCCGTATCGCACGTAGGATCGTTGCAAAGAGAACGGAAGCACCGATCGAAACGACCGGTCAGCTTGCAAAGATCGTTGAAGGGTGTGTGGGCGGGAAGTTTGCCGTGAAATCTCTTTCCAGAGTGTTTCAAGGGATCAGGATAGAAGTCAATAACGAACTTCACAGGTTGAAAGCGATCCTCGATGATTCTCTTCAGTTCATGGAAACAGGAGGAAGGATCGTGGTGATCTCCTATCACTCGCTTGAAGATCGCATCGTCAAGACATTCTTCAATGGGTGCGCTGCAACATCGATCCCGTCCGGTAATAAATTTCAACCGGACACACCGAGGAACCCGGAACTGAAAGTGATCACAAAGAAACCGCTCGAAGCATCGGAAGAGGAACAAAAAGTAAATTCCCGTTCCCGCAGCGCAAAGATGCGAGTCGCCGAACGTGTATAATCGATGTTCAAGAATTTTGAGTCCTTGCCATTCTGAGTCCCGCCTTCATTTTTCTAATGCGGGACGAAGAATCTGAAACAGAGATAATTGACGTAATGGCCAAAACACCGAAAAATATCCGTAAAGATAGTGCAGCAATGCCGAAGTTCAATGATCGGCTTATCTATAATAACGCAATTCCTCCGTCATCCGACCCGCAAGCGAATTTTCCGGGAGCAGCAATTCCGAGACCGAATGTCCGCCGCGTGAATGCGAAGAAGAGGACGAAGACCTCAAATGTGGTCGGTATGCTTTTCTTGTTCGCCACTGCCGCTCTATTATATGTGAGCAATGTTATTGCCGTCAATACGCTGGCAAAAGAAGTGAACGATCTGAATAACCGCCATCATCAGATCATCAGTACCAACGAAGTGATCAAGGCGGAGATCAACCGAAAGGCGAGTCTTGAACGGATCAGTCTGGTGGCGCAGGAGAAGCTCGGCATGGTGAATCCGAAAGAGGCACCGATATGGTTCGAAGTGGACGGCGAAAAAGAAGTATCAGTAAACGAATCATTAGGACGATAACGCCAGTGCGTTGATTGAAGTATGTGGAATCCATTCGCAAAGAAAATTACAGCATCCGAAACGCCTCAGCAGAAGGATTATAATAACCGTCTGCTGATCGTGAAGATCTGTTTCCTGTTCGCGTTCTGTTTGGCAGTGCTCCGGCTGGCGCAGATCCAGCTGTTCGATGCGGCGAAGTATCAGGCCCTTGCAAAAAGTCAGTATGAAGCGAAAGTTCCGTTGGTCGCACAGCGCGGAAATATCTACGACCGCAACGGGAATGTGCTTGTCGCTAATTCCAGCTTTGTCTCCTTCACCGCAGACCCGACCATCGCCGGCGAGGATGCAAAATTCATTGCAAAAGAGTTCTCGAAAATGACCGGGAAGCCGGAACGCGAATATCTTTCGAAGCTTCAGACGAACAAGAAATATGTACGGCTTGAACGGTATATCCGGCCCGATGTCGCAGAACTGATCCCGATGAACAAGATGGCCGGTGTGGTGAAGATGAATGAAGCGATGCGCCTCTATCATTACGACGAGATCGCAGGACAAGTGATCGGCGCAACGAATGCGGAAAACGAGGGTGTGAGCGGCATCGAACAGCAGTTCAATGGTGTGCTGAAAGGACGGGACGGATACGTGATCATGCAGAAGGATGGCAGAGGCAGACGCCGCCCTTCCGTCGATTATCCACGCGAAGAAGCGGTGAACGGACATTCGCTGGAACTGACCATCGATCTGCAGTACCAATCCATCGCGGATGAGGAATTGAAAAAAGGAATTGCGCGGACACAGGCAGATGCAGGACTTGTGGTGCTGATGCGCCCGCAGACCGGCGAGATCCTGGCACTGTCAAATTTTCCGCAGGTGAATCTGAACAAAGTGCAGGATGCAGATGCGCTGAAAAATCGAGTTGTGTCCGATATGTATGAGCCCGGTTCTGTTTTCAAGATCGTCACCGCCGCTGCTGCCTTGGAAAGTGAAGTTGTTACGCTGGACAAACGGATCTACGGCGAAAAAGGAAAATATAAGATCGTGTATCCGGGAAACAAGGTTCGCTTCATCAACGATTCTCACCCGCTGGAGAATGTGACCTTCCTGGAAGCAATGGCACTTTCGTCCAACATCGTCATGGCAAAAGTGAGCGATCTGATCGGTCAGGAGAAATTGTATAAGAAAGCGCGTGATTTCGGATTCGGGATGGCGACCGGAATCGAACTTCCGGCGGAGATCAACGGTCAGCTGAAGAAAACCTCGGAATGGTCCATGGCGTCACTTAATTCTATCGCTTACGGCTACGAAGTTGGTGTGACCCCTCTGCAGATCATTTCGGCATATTCCGCAATTGCGAACGATGGTGTGTTGATGAAACCGTACATCGTCCAGCGGGAAAAAGATGAGAATGGACAGGAAGTGTATGACGGACAACCGCAGATGATCCGGCGAGTGATCCCGAAACATGTGAACGATCAAATAAAGCAGATGCTCGAAGCGGTCGTGGAAAAAGGAACAGGCGATGTTGTGAAGACTCCCGGCATCCGTATCGCAGGAAAGACCGGAACATCCCGAAAACATGTAAACGGACAATATGAAGAAGGAAGTTATAACGCATCCTTCATCGGATTTTTTCCCGTTGAAAAACCGGAAGTGGTCTGTCTGGTGATGATCGAAAAGCCGAAAGCAGGAGGATATTACGGTGCAACTGCAAGCGCGCCGATCTTCAAAGCGATCGCAGACCGCATCATCAACAATAACGGACTGATCGCAAAGACAATGATCGCGGAACAGACTGTGCAGACAGTGAATCATCAGGCTGATGCAACCGTCTCCATTCCCGACGTAGCGGAAAAAGAAATGAACACCGCCATCGCTGAACTGAAAGCGGCAGGACTTGCGGCAAAAGTGATCGGCACGGGCGAAGAAGTTGTCCGTCAATATCCGGCAGCAGGAAATAAAGTAGAACGAGGCTCCATCGTGCAACTGATGATGAATGAAACGGAACAGAGCGTTGCTTCGGGTTCGGCACAGGTTCCGGATGTGCGTGGGATGAGCGTCCGCCGTGCAGTGAACAAACTTGCAGCAGAACAATACGGAGTTTCCATCGTCGGTTCCGGTGTCGTGACGGGACAATTTCCCAGTCCCGGAACTCCGATGAAGGCCGGAACAAAAGTAACAATCATGTGTGAACCGAAAGTGATCTCAACGGCGCAGCTTTATTGAGGTCAGAATTCAGAAATTTTCTGCAACGCGAAATATCAATACGTAATCTCTCAATCTTGCAATCCAGCAATCTTGTAGTTATACAACATGAACCTGTCCGAACTCTTACAAGGCGTTTCCGTTTCTAAAATGTTCCAGACCATGTACGGAAAGATGGTGACGACGCACGATGTGAAGATCAGCGGCATTCAATACGATTCGCGTAAAGTGCAGCGTGAGAATCTGTTTGTCGCTCTCAAAGGGGGCGGTGCGGATGGTCATAAATTTCTTTCGTCAGCGATCGAGAACGGTGCAAAAGTGATCGTGGTGGAGGATGACAATTCCATTCCCGATCCGATGTGCATGCATACGGGAACGGTGAAGATCGTCGTGAGCAATACGCGCAAAGCATTGGCGCAGATCTCCGCGAATTATTACGGTCGTCCCGCAGAAAAAATGACGATGATCGGCGTGACCGGGACGAATGGTAAGACGACAACGACATTCTTGATCAAGCAGATGCTTGAGGCGGATGAAGCGAATAACGTGGGACTCATCGGAACGGTGGAATATGCGATCGGGAGCGAAAAATTCCCCGCTACTCATACCACTCCGGAGTCGCTGGAAATGCAACAGTTATTCGCTCAAATGGTTGAAAAAGGATGCACTCATTGTGTGATGGAAGTGTCATCGCACGCACTGCATCAGTTCCGAACGTTCGGTATCCCGTTCAAGGCGGCAGTCTTCACGAATCTGACGCAGGACCATTTGGATTATCACGGTACTATGGAAGAATATTTCAACGCTAAGAAGATGCTGTTCAACGGTCTTGCAAGCGATGCTGTCGCGATCGTAAATGCCGATTCGGAATACGGCAACAAGATCGTTGAAGGCTGCGCTGCAACGGTGACCGCGTACAGTATCGAACATCCTTCAGAGATGAAAGCGGAACAGTTGTCGATCGGAATCAATGGATTCTCCGCAGTGATCAAAGGGGAGAAGGTTGCACCGAAGCTGGTGGGGAGATTCAACGTGTACAATTTTCTTGCAGCATACAGTGTTGTGAAAGAATTGGGGATCTATTGTCCCTCCGAACAGTATACTCAGTTGGTTCCCGCTCCCGGGAGATTTGACCAGATCCAGTCCAAGAGGGGATGGACGGCGATCGTTGATTACGCACATACGCCGGATGCTCTGTTGAATTGTCTTCAAACAATCCATGATATTTTGCCGCACCGCTACAAGAATAAGATCATCACGATCTTTGGTGCCGGCGGCGACCGGGATAAGACCAAGCGTCCATTGATGGGACAGATTGCGGAAAAGCTGAGCGATGTTATGATTGTTACATCGGACAATCCCAGAACGGAAGATCCCATGGAGATCATCAGCGATATTCTGGAAGGGATCAACTATAAAACAAAAGTGATCGTAGAATCCGACAGGGCAAAAGCGATCGCTCTTGGATTGTCCAGAGCAGAAGCGGGTGACGTGGTGTTGGTGGCAGGCAAAGGACACGAGGAGTACCAGGTGATCGGAAAAGAGAAGGTCCATTTCAGCGATAAAGAAGAAGTCATGAAGAGTGCCAATATAAAATGAAAAAGATCACCGCAAAGGATCTCAAAGGAATTACAGGCGCAGAAGTCGTCAATGCCGATCTGTTGAAACGGCGGTCGATCTCCGGCGTGTCAACGGATTCCCGTGAGGTAAAGAAGGACGATCTGTTCTTTGCGCTGAAAGGTGAGAAGTTTGACGCGCATGAGTTCATTGATTCAGTGGTGAAAGCTGAAGCGGCCGCAGTAGTGGTCCACAGAGAGTGGGCGGAAAAGAACGGTTCGTTTCTCAGAACATTCCCGTGCGTGTTTGTGATCGTGGATGATTCTACCACAGCGTTCGGCGAACTTGCGCGCATCTACAGAAGAAAATTCGACATTCCGGTGATCGCGATCGCCGGCAGTAATGGAAAAACAACAACAAAAGAGATGGTTTCAGCAGTGCTTCGTACCACATACGAAGTGCTGAGCACGGAAGGGAATCTGAATAATCATATCGGAGTTCCACAGACATTGTTCCGGCTGACAAAAAAACATGATGCGGCTGTGGTGGAGATCGGCACGAATCATTTCGGTGAGTTGAAGGTTCTTTGTGAGATGGCGGAGCCGACGCATGGACTCATCACGAATATCGGCAAAGAACATCTTGAATTCTTCAAGGATGAAGAAGGTGTAGCAAAAGAAGAGCGGGCATTGTTCCACTATCTGAATGAGCATAAAGGATTTGCGTTCGTGAATTGCGATGATCCGTTCCTTGCCGGTGATGCCGACTCGCTGAAACATTCGCTCAGTTACGGTACCGCTTCCAGTGGCGATATCCGGGCAAAGAAGATCCGCGTCAATGAAACAGGCCGTTCAACGTTTGAAGTCGTCCGGTCAAAAAAAGATACATCATTTGCTGTTTCCCTTACTGCTCCCGGGATGCACAACGTAACGAATGCGCTCGCTGCGGCTGCCGTCGGACTGAAGCTGAAAATAAAACCGAAGAAGATCGCCGCTGCGTTGGAGCAATTCACGTCAGCATCCAAACGGATGGAAGTTGTGAAGCATAATGGTGTGACGATCCTGAACGATACATACAATTCGAATCCTGATTCGGTGATCGTTGCATTGAAAACGCTCCAATCCATTTCAACAACGGGAAAAAAATATGCTGTGCTCGGCGATATGCGTGAACTGGGCGATGCATCGAAACGTGAACATACGAATATCGGAGCCGTTGCGTCAGGAATGAAATTCGACCGGATGTTCACATTCGGTCCGTTCTCAAAGTATACCAGTGAAGCATTCGGCGCTTCCTCAAAACATTTTGAGTCAAAGGATCTGTTGTCCGACGAATTACAACAGATTGTGAAGAGCAGTGATGTGATTCTGGTAAAAGGATCGCGAGGAATGCGGATGGAAGATGTGGTGAATCGATTGACGAATGCCAATGGACAATTGAACACTAAGGATCATCACTGATGCTGTATCATCTTTTATACTGGATCGAACAGGTCTATCATCCGCCGGGATTCGGTGTGGTGAAATATCTCACGTTCCGCGCGGCAATGGCGGCCATAACTGCTCTGTTCATCAGCTTTGTGATCGGCGGAAAAGTGATCACCATGCTCAAAGCAAAAGGGATCGTCACCACCTATCGTGAAGGATCGCCGGAAAAACATAAACTGAAGGCGGGAACCCCCATGATGGGCGGTATCATCGTCATTGCAGCCATTCTCATCCCGACGCTGCTGTGGGGAGATCTCACGAACACGTACGTGCAGATGATCATCTTCGTCACAGCCGGACTCGGTATCGTCGGATTCATGGATGACTATCTGAAGATCGTGAAAAAGAAAAAAGAAGGACTCATCGGCTGGTATAAGATCATCGGACAAGTGACAGTGGGATTGGTCCTTGGCTATGTGCTCTATTCTATGCCGGAATTGAAATCGATCCACGCCAATACTGTGACGACAGTTCCGTTCGTGAAAAATATGGAGTTCAACTTCGGGATATTCTATATCCCGCTTGTCATTTTTATCATCACGGCAACATCGAATGCAGTGAATCTTACCGACGGACTTGACGGTCTTGCGATCGGCACTTCGGGTATCGTGGCGATGACGCTCGGAATTATCGTGTATATCTCCGGAAATATCGAGTTCAGCAGTTACCTGAACATCATCTATCTGCGCGGCAACGGTGAATTGATCGTGTTCTGCATCGCGCTTGTGGGCGCATCGCTTGGATTCCTGTGGTATAATTCATACCCCGCCCAGATATTCATGGGGGATACCGGTTCACTTGCGCTCGGCGGTGCTATCGGTGCATTGACAGTGATGGCGAAGAAAGAACTTATCCTGCCGATCCTTGGCGGTATCTTCTTTATGGAGACCGTTTCGGTAATCGTACAGAGATTGTATTTCAAATACACGAAGAAAAAGTACGGCGAAGGCCGCCGCGTATTCAGGATGGCTCCGCTCCATCATCATTTTGAACTGCTTGGGTGGGCGGAACCGAAGATCGTCACGCGGTTCTACATCATGGCGATACTGATGATGATCCTGAGCTTAACAACCTTCAAAGTGCGTTGAATAATAAAAGAATGTCATCCCCGCATGTTTCTGGTCGAAGACTCGACTCTTCGAGCGGGGATCCATCATTGGAAAAAGTTCGATAGAAAATGGAATTGGTCAATAAAAAAATCAGTGTGATCGGAGCAGAACGAAGCGGAGTTGCTGTTGCACAATTGCTGCGGTCCAAAAAAGCGCAGGTGTTCGTCAGTGATTTCGGAAACAGTGAGACCACACAGCAGCATTGTGCGGAACTTCGTGCAGCGGGGATCGAATGTGAGTTCGGCGGTCACAGCGAAAAAGTATATGATTGTTCTTTGATGGTTATCAGTCCGGGCGTTCCGACGAATGCCCCGGTCGTTCTGGAAGCACATAAACGCGGTATCAACATCGTTGCAGAGATTGAGGTTGCAAGTTGGTTTTGTCAAGGTCCTATTATCGCCATCACCGGCAGTAACGGAAAAACAACCACCACAACATTACTCGGAAGGATACTCAGCGATGCAAAGAAAAAACACGTTGTTGCGGGTAACATTGGAACGGCATTCTCATCACTCGTTTTGGACGTTGATCCGGAAACTGTTGTCGTTCTGGAAGTGAGCAGTTTTCAGCTTGATTTCATTGATTCGTTCAAGCCCAAGATCGCTCTGATCCTGAATATTACCCAGAACCATCTGGACCGGTATGACAATGCGATGGAAAAATATGCCGCTTCCAAAGCGCGCATTGTCATGAACCAGACCGCCGATGATTTTTTCATCTGCAATGCGGATGATGAGTGGACAAAGAAAGCGGTGATCAGAGATCAGATGTCGGTGGTCAGTTTCAGTTCAAAGCGGCTGGTGGAGAATGGTGCTTTCGTGAAGGAGAATATGCTGGTGACAAGACTTGCGGGAGATGAACATCCGATCATTGCAGTGGATGATATCTCCATTAAAGGCGAGCATAATCTTCAGAACACGATGGCGGCAGCACTTGCCGCACAGTTGGTGGGAGTAACACCTGCCTACATCAGATCGACGCTGAGGAATTTCAAAGGAGTTGAACATCGTCAGGAATTTGTGCGCGAAGTGGACGGGATCAAGTATGTGAACAACTCCAAAGCAACGACAGTGGAAGCGGTGGAGATGGCGCTGAAAAGTTACGACGAGCCGATCGTGCTGATCATGGGTGGAAAAGATAAAGGGAATGATTATTCCACCATCTTCGATCTGGTGAAAAAGAAAGTGAAAGCGATCGTCGCGACAGGATATTCAGCCGATACGATCGTGAAGAATTTCGAGAAGATCGTTCCGGTGACGAAAGTGAGGACGATCGGTGAAATAAAACCGAATCGTGAATCGATGAAGAAAGCGATCGATATCGCAACAGCGCTTGCGGTAAAAGGGGATGTTGTTCTTTTGTCCCCGGCGTGTACTTCGTTCGACTGGTTTCGGGATTTTGAAGAACGCGGACGGGTGTTCAAACAGATTGTGAATCAAATATAGATTAGTGTCACACCAAGCGTAGACGAGGTGTGACAACGAATCGAACCATGCCTCGGCTCCGCTCGGCATGGCAAAACCGAAAAGAAAAAATAGCGTAGTTCATGGCATCAGAAAAAAACCATATTGACCGCATCACATTGTTCGTCGTCCTGATCCTGATGGTGGCGAGCACAGTGGTGGTGTACAGCGCATCATCCACCTGGGCAATGCAGAAGATGCATTCCTCCGCCGGACTGGTGAACAAGCATATCGCAAAGATCCTTGTCGGTCTCGTCGCAATGTTCTTTGGTATCAATATGGATTATAAAAAATATAAACCGCTGACCAAGTGGGTATTGATTGGTTCGGTCTTTCTGCTTTTTGCCGTCCGTGTGCTCGGCGGCGAAGTGAAAGGGGCGGCACGCTGGCTTTCCATCGGAGGATTCTCCGTGCAGCCGTCCGAGATCGCAAAATTTGCATTGTTATTCCATCTGGCGTATCTGCTCTCGAATAAACGGGAGAAACTGGCGGATTTTAAGACAGGGTATATGCCGCTGATGGTGTGGATCGGTCTTGTGGTTCTGCTCGTGATGATACAGCCGAACTTCAGCACGGGATCGATGATCTTTGCGTTGGGAATGATCCTGATTTTCGTCGGCGGTGCACGGATCAAACATGTTTTTTTATCGCTTTTTGCATTGATCCCGGCTCTGCTCTTCTACATGGTGAGTGCAGAGTATCGGATGAAAAGAATTCTTTCATTCGTCGGATTTGGCGGGGACGAGACGGTAACGACGACGGCAAACTATCAATTATTACAAGGAATCATCGGCTTCGGTAACGGCGGTCTTTTCGGCGTCGGCATGGGACAAAGCAAACAGCGCGATCTGTTCCTGCCGGAATCCTATGGAGATTTTATCTTTGCCATCGTCGGTGAAGAGTATGGTTTGATCGGGACGATCATCTTTGTGGGATTGTTCCTGACAATACTGCTGCGCGGACTGAAAATCGCTAAATATGCGCCGGATGATTTCGGCAAGTATCTCGCGATTGGGATCACATCCACCATTGTTTTGTACGCAATTGCAAATGCTCTGGTGACGCTTGGTCTGATGCCGACGACCGGTGTGCCGATGCCGTTCGTCAGTTACGGCGGGACGGCAATCATCTTTTCATCATTTGCGATCGGCGTACTGCTGAACATCTCGTCCCAGACAGATCTTCATCCGCGCGAACGGGAATTTGTGGAAAGACCAACGGTCAAGATAGAGCCGGCTGTCGGAAAGATCTATTGATGGCAACGATCCTATTTGCCGGCGGAGGAACAGGCGGACATTTGTATCCCGCCATCGCGATCGCGGAAGAGATCCTGAGACAGGACCGGTCGGTAAAGATCGTATTCGCGGGGACGAAAGCAAAGATCGAAGCGCGCGTGGTTCCGCAAAAAGGATTCGAGTTCCATACGATCTGGATCAGCGGTTTCAGCAGAAGAGTGACGGTGAATAATCTGCTCTTTCCGGTCAAAGTAATTGTTGCATTGTTTCAATCGTTCTTTGTCATTAAAAAAGTTCGTCCGGATGTCGTTGTTGGCACCGGCGGTTATGTCTGCGGTCCGGTGCTGTTCGTTTCATCCCTGCTCGGGATACCGACCGTGGTACACGAGAGCAACAGTTTCCCCGGAGTGACGACGAGGCTGCTTGCGTCCAGAGTATCAAAAGTTTTCATCACGTTCGACGTGACGAAGAAATGGCTTTCACCATCCGCAACAACGGAACTTGTCGGTAACCCGACCCGTGCAGAGTTGTCGCTGATCTCGAAAGATGAAAGTTGTAAATATTTTGGACTAGATCCGGTAAAAAAAACCGTGTTTGCATTCGGCGGAAGTCTTGGCGCTGCATCCATCAACAAAGCGATGACGGATTTGGTGAACGATGCGGTCAAGAATGATTATCAGATCATCTGGCAGACCGGAGAATCTGATTGGAAGTCCGCTTCTGCCGTTCAGCCGCATCCGAACCTGAAAGTGCTGAAATATGTGGACCGGATGGATTGCGGATATGCAGCCGCTGATATTATCGTCAGCCGTTCGGGTGCAACAACACTTGCTGAATTGACCAGACTGGGTAAACCCGCAGTGCTCGTTCCGTATCCGTTCGCTGCGGCGAATCATCAGGAATTGAATGCACAGACAATGGTTGAATCAGGCGCGGCGATAATGATCAAGGACGCCGAGATCGGGAAAACGTTACTACGTGTTGTGCATGAACTTTTATTTGATGAGCAGAAACTGCGGCTGATGGCGGAACGAAGTCTGGAGCTGGGGAAACCAAACGCCGGGAAAGAGATTGCTGCGAGCATCATCTCGATGGTAAGAAAAGGATGAAGCGATAAGGGCTTCAAAGTATAGTAAGGAATTTTATTTTATGTGTATTCATATTCTGGGGGAATAATGAAACAAGCAGGAACGATACTTCTATTGGTGATGATCTTTTGTTCTGTCGTGTTCGGATATCTCATCGTTCAATCGACCTATAAGAAAAAAAATGTCCCGAATTATACAAAATTGGAGACGATCCATTCACTGCAGTACGGCGATATTTCCGTAGAACGGTATTACCGGAACGGTGCGAATGTAAAAGCGTTCGGATTCTATAAGGACGGATCCATGAAATCCGAATTCTACCTTACGGATAACACAGGATATTCTTCAAAATTCATCAGCTATTTTCCGAACAGACAGATCGAGACCAAATCGATCAAGTGGATTGAGGGTGATGTAAAACATTTCATCTACGAAGAGTATTTCGAGAACGGGAAGACACGCCGCAGGGAAGGGAGTAAGATCGATAAATGGGAATACTATGACGAGATCGGCGAACTGACAATGATCAATCTTCACGACGGCGACCGTACAACGGAAACGATGTTCTTTCCCGGCGGAAGGAAACAGGATGAGAGTGAATTCCTAAAAGGACAAAGGGACGGACATTGGTACCAATGGGATTCTTCCGGGACTCAGACGAAGAATGAACTCTATACGAACGGGGTAAAGATCCACTAATGCAGCATGAATTTCGATATAAATTAGATTTCTATTATCAGCAGTCGCTGATCTATGTCGTGACGCTTCTACTGTATGCAGGAGTGCGGGGTACGTTCATCGAAAATAATTTCACGCTCGTCTTCGATGATCCGATCATGTACATCATCTCGTTCTTCGTCGCCGTAGCTTTCGTGACACTCTTACTCAACCGCATACGGGACAGAAAACTGATCGTGTCGGACAACGGGATCATCTTTCAGCACAGATTCAACCGGCGCGAAGTGGACGTTGCGGATATCGAATGGATCCACATCGGAAAAGAACGGCTCGTTCGAACGGCAGGACGATTCCAGGTAATTCTGATCAAGATGAAACACCGCCGGCGCGCATTCAGGATACGGCTCGGCCGGTACGAGAGAGATCGTGAACTGCTGAAATTGATCGAGCAGTTGACAGAGCGGACGCCAAAAAGAGAGAAGCGGTTTCAATTAAAATAAAGTATTTGAGTAGATGAGAAGTGAAGTGGTTGAGGTCACTCCTGCTCAATGAAGTATTTTCTGTTCCGATGACTCAACAATATTGACGCATACATAAAGACTCCAATACTCATTTACTCAACTACTTAACGACAACTATGTTCTCATCAATCAAAAAATTACACTTCGTCGGCATCGGCGGCATCGGCATGAGCGGGATCGCAGAGATCCTCATCGATCAGGGATTCAAGGTCAGCGGTTCAGATCGTGCATTAAGCGATGTGACCGAACGTCTTCAGTCCCTCGGCGCTGCCATTTTCGAAGGACACAAAGCAGAGAACATCGCCGCCGATGTTGATACGCTCGTGTATTCTTCCGCCGTGATCAATGATAATCCAGAAGTGCAGGAAGCGATCCGCCGAAAGATCCCCATCGTCCGCCGCGCTGAGATGCTCGCGGAAGTGATGCGCCTGAAATACGGTATCGGAATCGCCGGAACACACGGCAAAACGACCACCACATCCATGACGAGTCTAGTACTGATGGAAGGAAATCTTGATCCTACGGTGATCGTCGGCGGAAAACTGAGCGGACTCGGCGGAACGAACGCGCGTCTCGGCAAAGGGGAGTTCATTGTGGTGGAAGCGGATGAGTTCGACCGTTCGTTTCTGTCATTGACACCGACCATTGCCGTGATGACGACATTGGAAACGGATCATCTGGATTGCTACCGCGATCTTGAGGATATCAAAGGCGCGTTCATTCAGTTCGCGAATAAAGTTCCGTTCTATGGATTCATCGTTTTGAATCTGGACGAACCCGCACTGCAGGACATTCTGCCGCAGCTCAGTAAAAAGAAGATCATTTCGTACGGACTGCAGTCCCCGCAGGCGGATGTTCAGGCGGTGGATATGCTGCACAAAGAGAATCAAACTACATTCACCGTTCTGCACGGCAATAAGGAATTAGGCCAGATTACACTTCAGATTCCGGGAAAACATAATGTTCAGAATGCACTTGCTGCAATTGCTGTCGGATTGAATTTGAATATACCGTTTGAAAAAGTAAAAGCCGGTATCGAACGTTTCACCGGTGTCTACCGCCGATGGGAAAAGAAAGGCGAAGAGAACGGCATTGTGGTGTACGATGATTACGCTCATCATCCCACGGAATGTAAGGCAACACTGAGCGGCGTGAAATCCGGCTGGAGAAAACGGGTCGTCTGCGTGTTCCAGCCGCATTTGTATTCACGCACGAGGGATTTTTATGAGGATTTCGGTAAAGCATTTTTATTCGCGGATGTCCTTGTTGTAACGGATGTATATCCCGCACGCGAAGAACCGATCCAGGGAGTGACTGGAGAATTGATCGTGAATGCGGCAAAACAGTACGGACACAAAGAAGCGCATTATGTGCAGGACAAAAAGAATGTTCCTGCATATCTGAAGAGTATCACAAAGTCCGGAGACATCGTCATTACCATGGGTGCCGGCGATATCTGGAAATACGGCGAACAATTTTTGAAAGAAATTAAGTAAAGCGGATGCCACAGAGTGCACAGAGTTATTATTCCTTTCTCTGTGCCCTCTGTGGCTAAATATCAATGGAAAACGAACAACTCAATATCGAATTCGACGAACAGCCGCAGCAGCACGGAAAACGGGTCTACGTTTATTTTGCTCTGCTGATCATGATCGTACTGACGGCATTCGGAATGAAATCGCAGTGGCAGAAACATGTTCCCGTGCGGCAAGTCTCTGTGGAAGGTGTCAGCGTCATCTCGAAAGATGAGATTGTCCGTTTGATGAAACTTCCTCCGAATGTTCCGATGTATGAATTAGATCTGACCGCGCTGCAGCAGAATATTCTGACGAACAGTTTTGTGGAAAAGGTCGTGATCCAGCGTGATGCCCCCGCGTCTCTACGAGTGAAAGTGGAAGAGCGCAAGCCGGCGGCGATTCTTCTCTCCGGCGAGCTCTATTATATAGCATCGGACGGGACAGTGCTCCCCTATATTGCATCGTCCGAAACATACGATATTCCGGTGATCAGCGGCGTGGATTCAACGAGTGTTGTAAAAATGGGACAGAAATTGTTCAATCCGGATGTGCGCGAAGCACTGGAGATCATCGCCGCTTTAAAAGCTGCCAGTGATGAATTGTTCCACGCTGTTTCAGAGATTCGTCTCCGCAAAGGACATGATCTGGTGCTGTATTCATTCGAATCCGGTATTCCTATCATCTTTGGAAAAGGGGATGCCGTTAAGAAAATGGTGAAGTTGGATGCCTTCTGGCAGAAGTTTGTCCGCAATAATGAAACAAAAGATATTCAATACATCGACATCCGTTTCGACGACCAGGTTGTTGTATCACGGAAGAATTCCTGACGATATCTTCAACAATAAATTTAAAAACGATATTGTCACACTGAGCAAAGTCGAAGTGTGACAGTTCAAAAAGGAAATGCCTCGACTGCGCTCGGCATGACATGATCTTAACGAAAAAGGAACAATAATGAACGAACACATACATGTTGGATTGGACATCGGAACGACGAAGATCTGTGCTATTGTTGCATCTGTCGGCGCGAACAATGAGATCAATGTTTTAGGAATCGGAAAAAGTAAATCGGAAGGTTTAACCCGCGGTGTCATCACGCATATCGAACGGACGGTGGATTCAATAAAGACCGCTATAGCAGAAGCGGAAGCGCAGTCCGGCGTGAAGATCCAATCCGTTGTTGCCGGTATTGCCGGCGATCATATCCAGAGTTTCCAGAGCCGTGGAGTAGTCGCCATCAGCGGTCCCGATCAGGAGATCACGCAGGCGGATGTGAACCGGCTGATCGAAGATACCAAAAGGATCGCGCTCCCCTCCGACAGAAAAATTCTGCACGTGATTCCGCAGGAATTCATTGTGGACGGACAGGACGGAGTCTATGAACCGGTCGGTATGTCCGGCGT
>CAIVNT010000333.1 GCA_903907305.1 uncultured Ignavibacteriota bacterium | reverse complement strand
CACACCTGCGCGCCGCGGGCTGTGCGGATTTCTTGGTACACTGGCAATGCCCCGATGACCGGCGGCTTGGGAAGTCGCGCCGGATCAACCGACGGCGGCGCAGTGGGTCCTGGTAGCGCGGGCGGTTCAGGGAACATGCCGGGCAATTCTCGCGTTCCGGTGATGGGGCGTAGCGGGCCGCCGGGGAAGGGCTGATCCAGTGTTCCGGTGATGGGGCTTAGCGATTCTGCGGTGATTGTTTTTAAGACCGCGGTCCGAGCACCGCTCGGACCAACAATTCTTATCTGTGTTCATTCGCTGGATCCCTGCCCGACTGACCCAAAATATTGTTCATTGGTCACGCAGGCCTGCCCGCTCAACGAGTCGTAGACCGTCTTTCTTGACCGTCAGCTTTTTGTAGGTATGGCGGGCGTGTTCTATTGCTCATGATCTTTTTTGCGGCCAGCCCCTTTGTTACTTTGTGTGGACTGCTTTTGATCTTTCGTTTACCAATAATTTGGCAAAATCGGACTTAAAAACCTGTTGTAACCCAACTATGTGACTTAAGAATAATTTAACTTGGAACAGGACGACGAAACCCGTAGTTTTACGAGGTAAGTCAATCGGTGATATCGCGTATCGGCGATTTATCAAAAACAGGGTGTTCATGAAGAAAATTATGCAATTGGAAATACTGTTGTTGTTCGCAGCCGCTGCTTTTGGGTTCGCATCAACATATTATGAAGCCCCTGCTCAAAAAGTCCAAACCGCTCAAACAAATATCACTGCACTGAACTCAACCACGGGAACATCATCGCAGAATTTCACTGAAGGATACGGCAGCGGTTCTCAGCGGCACGGCACAACGATCCATGTGCGGAAGTACAAACCGCGTTCCACACAGCCGACCCGTGTTACGGATGGACTGACAGTGCGGACCGAGAGTAGCAGGGAGCACACACCGGAATTTTCCGACAGACGCACAATGCGGCTGCTTATCGTGAAGAGCGGACTGATCGTACCGGTAACGGACCTGAAACATCTTCACTCGATCAATGACCGGAAGATCTTCAGCATCTATAATCAATACAGGAATTTTTTTACAGCGTAACGCTCAGCGTTGCGCTGTTTCGTTTTAAAGAATTTAACACCAAATCACATATTTCAATATTAACAGAAAGGTTGTAGAGATGAAAAAACTTATACTGATATTGCTTTTGGTAAGCGCATTTGCGAGCGCACAAACTTTATTGACAGAAGGGTTTGCATATACTGCAAGTGGTACCGATGGTCTTGCCAAACAAAGTGCGCTGTGGAACAAATTGAATACCGGTGATAGTATTTTTGTAACAAGCGGAAGTTTGTCCTACAGTGGTTATGCAACTTCGGGTAACAAAATTGCATTTGACGGAACCGGCTCTGATGCGTGGAGACAGTTTACTTCACAAACAACAGCGGGAACAACCGTTTATTATTCTTTTTTACTCAAAGTAACAGGTTTGGGTTCAATGAATACTACCGGCGGGTACTTTACGGGGGTACTTCAGGATGCAAATACGACAACTTTTGGTGCGACCGTTTGGCTTCGTTCAGACGGCGGCACAGGATATAATATTGGTGTCAATCCGCGTACAACTGCTTTGAACACCGCATGGGTAACAGGTTCAAAAACAGTTGGCACCACATATCTTGTCGTTGTTTTATACAGCATTGTTTCGAGTACTGCAAACGATGTTGTAAAGATTTGGATCAATCCCTCTCTCGGTTTAGGTTCTGAACCGACAGCCGATGCTTCTGCAACCAATACTGGTACCGACCTGACTTCAGTTGCCCGTGTTTTTATTAGACAAGATGCTGCTGCAGCGACACCGCTTATTGAAATGGATGAAGTAAATGTATCCTTAGATTGGTCTGATGCAGCACTTCCTGTTGAACTGAATTCTTTCACAGCAACAGCAAAAGGAACCGGAGTGGAACTCTCATGGAAGACCGCAACGGAAGTGAACAATAAAGGATTTGAAGTAGAGAAAAACGTGAACGGCACATGGAACAAGATCGGCTTTGTTGAAGGGAACGGCACCAGCAACGCGCCGAAATCCTACAGCTACACCGATGCCTCCGCCAAAGGAAGCGTTTCATATCGTTTGATGCAGATCGATAATAACGGGAACTTTAAGTACAGCAGCACTGTCAATGCAAATGTTTTGACATCAGCGGCTGATTATCAGCTGAGCCAGAACTTCCCGAATCCGTTCAACCCGAACACCAACATCACCTTTGCGATGAAGACTGCAGAGCATGTGAATGTAACGGTCTATAATGCGCTCGGTCAGGTTGTTGCTACATTGTTCAACGATGTGGCAACTGCGAACCAGATGTACACCTTGAACTTCGACGGAAAGAACCTTTCCAGCGGAACGTATTTCTATTCATTGCGTTCGGCAAGTCGTAATGAAGTTCGGAAGATGCTGCTGTCGAAGTAATTATTTTCATGCATAAGCAGTCCCGACGTTCTATGTCGGGATCGCTGATGAAATAATAATCTCTCGCAAAGACGCAATGAGAACAACGGGGACGGTCCTATGACCGTCCCTTTTGTTTTTTAAACTAACGAGGACGTCTTGTCAAAGTTGGGTTCATTTGAAGGAGCATTGACAAGGCTTTCGTATGTCAGTGAAGCGTTCGCTCACAGCGAACGGTTCACTGAGGTGATAGTATGTCACCGCACCGTTTGTTTACGGCAAGAAATTTTGTAGAGACGGATAATTATCCGTCTCTACAAATGTGCTGACCCACCTATTGTGGTCCTCCGTACCTTTGCAGATTGCACTTTTCTATTCTTACCCGTGTAAATCCCTCTTTTTCCGTCTGATCCCTGCCTGCCGGTCGCGAAGCGACACCCTTGGTGCAGGCAGGCGTGTTCTATTAAAGGTAATGCTACGCGAAATAACGCATGGAATTTTCTGCGATGCTTCTCTATATTAGTGATATGAGATTCATTCTCCTTTTAATGCTTACTCTTCCGTTCTTTCTTCCTGCGCAGGAACAGTTCAAGTCGTCGCATCAGCAGCAGTGGGAGTTCTATCGGGACCATCCTGAACTCGCAGTCCCATCTGTTGTTCCGCCGATGGCCAAGCGGGACGATCTGATGAAGGTGCAATCCATGAACAAGGTCGTATACGGATTCCATCCGTATTGGCAGAACGGAGTAGAGAGTAATTATTATTTCTCCCTTCTCACGCATCTGGCGTATTTCAGCGCGGATGTCGATACGGCAACCGGGGGATTCTCCTCAACACATTCCTGGTCATCAGCCGCCGTGGTAACGATGGCAAAATCGTACGGAGTGAAGGTCCATTTCTCAGTGACCCTTTTCGGCAGCCATTCAGCGATTCTCTCCAGCACAACGAAAAAGAACGCACTCATCAATAATATCATGACGCAGATCAATCTGCGCAATGCGGACGGATGCAATATCGATTTTGAGGCCGTCGGCAGTTCGCAGGCAACGGCGTTCCGCACATTCCTAAAACAGCTCGGCGATACTCTAAAAGCACATAACAAGGAATTCGTGGTGGAGTTGTATGCGGTGGATTGGAACGGGATCTTTCCCGCAGCATTCTTCTCCATGCTCGATCCCGTGGTGGACTATTACTTTATTATGCTCTATGACTATTGGTATTCCGGCAGTCCAACGGCAGGACCGAGTGCGCCGTTAATGGCCACGAACAGCACATCGTATTATCACGTACTGCGGAGTATCAAAACATATCTCGCCGTCGGCTGTCCCGCGGATAAGATCATCGCCGGTTTTCCCAGTTACGGCAACGACTGGCCGGTGGTGAGCAGCGCGCGTATGGCGGCGACGACCGCCAGCAGTTCGTCCCGCACCTATACCGTGGTAAAGAATAATTATATCGACACGATCTCGGCATCGAATCAATTCATCGATGCAACGTTCAGTGTGCCGTGGTACCGGTACATCAGCGGCGGCGTATGGCGTCAGGTATGGTATGACGATTCGCTCAGCTGGGCGCGGAAATTCGATTCCATTAATGTAAAGAATGTTGCGGGAACAGGAATGTGGGCACTCGGATACGACGGTGCAGAACCGGAGATGTGGGGCGCGTTGAAGACGGCATTCGCATCAACGCCGAATCCATCGCACACGTCGTTCGATGATTTTGAGACAAACGTCGGTCGCTTCGATAAATATCCTCGATGGAGCGGCAGCACCACCGGTATCGACATCACCTCATCGCAGGGGTGGACGAATGACGAAGCGAATAACGGACAAGGCTCTTTGGTAGTGACATTGAAGGATAGTTCGGAAACAGCCGTGAACTGGTCCGTCCGCCTCAACTCCGGCGGCAGTTCCCGTGTTAACAATGAGCAGTTCTCCAAGACCGGATATATCGGATTCTGGTTGAAGACTTCCTCTGCACCATCCGGCGCTCAGGTTGCGGTGACGATCGACGATCAGCGGAACGGTGGCACGGACAAGACGGAACTCTCAAGCAGACTGACCGTGACGAACGATGGTGCGTGGCACCTGTATGAGTGGAATCTTGCGGGAACAGGATGGAGCAGTTTCTCGGGCGGCAACGGAGTCTTAGACAGTGCGATACTGTCGCTCGATGCTATTATGTCGTATGCACCGAACGCTTCGCCCGACTGGACATTCACGATCGATGATGTCAGTTTCAATTCCTCATCGCCGCTTCCGGTGGAACTCGTTTCGTTCACCGCTGTATCGGCAATAGGGAATACTGAATTGAAATGGACAACGGCGACGGAGAGGGATAATTATGGGTTTGAAATAGAGCGAAGTGCAATTGATAATGGAGAATGGAGAATGGAGAATTGGGAAAAGAGAGGATTCATTCAAGGAAGCGGGACATCCAATTCGCCGCAATCATATAGATTTACTGATGCACTTTCTGGCGGATCATCGTACCGCTTTCGTTTGCGACAGATCGATCGAAACGGTGCCTACAAATATTCGCAGGAACTTCTGGTGAATAATGTGGAGGGCGTTCCTGCTCGCTTCATGATGGAACAGAATTATCCGAACCCGTTCAATCCCGCCACAACATTGAGTTTTACTCTTCAAACTTCAGGGATGACGACGCTGATCATCTACGATGCACTCGGAAGGGAAGTAGCCGTCCTTGCAAACGAACAACTCGAAGCGGGAGTGCTCCATCAACGGACCTTCAATGCATCACATCTTGCCCTCCAGAACGCAGGCGGGCTGGCCAGCGGTGTCTATTTCGCGAGACTTGTATCATCCGGAAATTATCAGGTCCGGAAAATGCTTATGATGAAATAATTTATATAAGACGTGCCACGCACTTTAGAAGTGCGTGGCACGTTAATATCTATGACCGGCCTTTTTTTAGTGAACCGTTCGCTTTGAGCGAACGGTTCACGCACTGCTCTTTTCCTCCGCT
>CAIVNT010000332.1 GCA_903907305.1 uncultured Ignavibacteriota bacterium | reverse complement strand
GGATGTTCCTGACGGAATATCACGATCAGTCGAAACCGTTGAATGACCGGATCACTGATTTGAAGAAGCAGCTGGCGGAAGCAGTGTTTTCAGAAAATACCGATTCGTCATCAGTTCAGAAAATATCCGGACAGATCGGTGTGCTCCAGGAAAAGATCGAACTGCTCAGATATCAGCATTTCTCGAAGGTCGCTGCACTCTGCGATCAGTCGCAAAAAGAGAAACTGCAGCCGATCATCACACAGTTGTTCGGCCGAAGACCGCCGAAAGAGGAAGTAGGGGAACGGAAAGAAAATAGAAAGGAGCCACGGGAGCCGGGTGAATCCCGTGAACCAAAGAGAGAAAAACGTGCTGAACAGGAGCGGCCTTCCGGCGAACGGACTCCTCCGTCAGTTGTAGAAAAAACAGATAAATATGCCGAGCGTCTTGATCTGTCCGCAGAACAAAAGAAAAAACTGGAGATCATCATCACCGCTTCACAAAAAAGAGGCGAAACACTGCGACACTCCGGCGGTGTTGATAGACAATTCGCCGATGCGCAAAAAGAGCGAATCCGAAAGGATGAAGATGACCGCATCATGGACATCCTGTCACAGGAACAGAAGGCTGAATTCCGAAAAATGATCGAGAAAAGAAAGCGCTGAACGGGTGAGTGCAAGGCCTTTTTACGGGAATACGTGAAATCCTTTATGCACTCTTTGCATAAATCTGTGCAACCTTTGCAGTGTAAACAACATTAGTCCATCGTTCACTGTGCATAACCGATAAATAATTTGGCATAGTTGGTGCAACTCTTGGCAGGAACAGTATGAAAAATTTGATCATTATAATTTCCGTTCTTTTGCTCCATATTAATAGTCTGAATGGTCAGATATTGAATGAGGTCGCGTGCAGGCCGGCGGATTCTTCCTGCACAATCAGCATACTAGTGAAACAGCAATATGATATCTATTGTGAATACGGAACAGTGAGCGGTTCGTATCAATTCACTACACCGGTATCGCCGGTCCTTGCCGATGTTCCTGCTGAGTTCATCCTATCAAAACTTCTTCCGGACACTAAGTATTTTTATCGGACACGATACCGTATTCCCGGTTCTGCTCAGCAGTATTCCTCCGGCGTTGAGCATTCCGTCCGGACTCAGCGTGCTAAAGGGAAGACATTTACATTCCTGATCGAATCAGATCCGCATCCCTATGACAAGAAAGGGAGCTGGACATTGTGGAAAAGGACCTTCCAAAATCAGCTGGCTGACAGCGCCGACTTCCTGCTCGATCTTGGCGATACGTTCGGCGATGACCATAATCCATTGACCATCACTAGCGATGAACTGAAACAGCTGCATTTGGACTGCCGTTCACTGTTCGGAACCGCCTGCCATTCGCTTCCGCTCCTTTTCTGTTTGGGAAATCACGAAGGTGAGAGTGGATACTATCTTCAATTGACTCCGCCGAATAATCTTGGTGTGAACGGAACGCTCTGGAGAAAATATTATTATCCGAATCCGATCCCCGGCGGTATCTATTCCGGAAACACTGCGTCGGAATCGTACGGCATCGGCCAGCCGCAGAATTACTATGCGTGGGAATGGGGGGATGCGCTCTTTGTTGTGCTCGATGTCTACCGGTATGCCGCAACAAGTGCGAGTCCCGGATTGTGGGACTGGACCATCGGTGACGCTCAATATCAATGGTTCCGGGAGACTCTGGTGAAGAGTAAGGCGAAATATAAGTTCGTGTTTGCCCATCATGTGAGAGGATGGGGAAGAGGAGCGGCGTTGCTGACGAAATTCTTTGAATGGGGCGGATATGAGAATAACGGAACGGTCGTCGGATTCACATCGAAACGTCCCGGATGGGAACTTCCTATCCATCAGTTAATGGTGAAATACGGTGTGAATGTCTTCTTCCAAGGTCATGATCATCTCTACGCAAAGGAAGTAGTGGATGGTCTCATCTATCAGGAAGTTCCTATGCCGTCGGATTCTACCTACATCATCGGCATGCGGGACAACGGCGATGCATACACCGATGTGAAATTGGACGGCTCTGGACATATCCGTGTAAAGGTTGCTCAGGAAAATGCAACGGTCGAATTCGTCCGTTCATGGTTGCCGGCGGATGAGACGGCTGTTCGAAAGAACGGCGAAGTTGCCTACTCTTATACCGTGATACCCACCGCAACATCCGTCCGTTCCGACAAGACGGTGCCGCAGACACCGGTGCTCGAACAGAATTATCCGAATCCATTCAATCCTTCTACCATCATCCGCTATCGTGTTCAGGAAAGTGGTCCGGTCTCCTTGAAAGTGTACAATATCATGGGACAGTCCGTGGCCGTACTGTACGAAGGATGGCGCGATACAGGCAAATATTCGGAAACATTCTCCGGTGCACAACTTCCGGGCGGTGTATATTTTTATCGTCTTACTGTGCAGGGGAATACGTTCACTCAAAAAGCTCTTCTGCTAAAATAGTTTCGATGAAAATGTAGGATGGATTGTCGCTCCGTCCTTTGATAAGTGTTAGGTTGTCAAACTGATTTATAAATTGAAAACTTGTTTAGTAAGAGTCCGAGTCTTCTGATTAATTTCAAACATTGAGTCTCGCAAAGCCCCAAGGGGGACTAAGGTGGAAAATAAGATTTAATAAAAATCCCTTCGGCGACTTTGCGTCTTTGTGATAGGAGTTTTTGAGATGATTCAATTCAATCGCTTTCCGCAATATTATGAGAACAATTATTTTTCTTTTAGTCCTACTGTCAGTTGTGATCTGCACTCCGGTATTGTCGAACGGGTCGGCTGACAGTATCCAATTTATCTGCGGTGAACTTCTCGGGCGTCCTACTGATCATTCGATCACTCTCAATATCTGTGCGGACAAGGATATCGAAGCATTTGTCGAATATGGTACGCTGATGAATACGTATACGCTGCAGACTGCCGTATTCAACTGCACACAGAATATTCCTTTTGCCATTCTTTTGAGCGGACTGCAGTCCGATACCAAATACTTCTACCGCCTTCGATGGCGTTTTTCGGGAACTCCGGAATATGCTGCAAGACCGGAACATTCATTCCGTACCGCCCGTCCCAACGGCCGTCCATTCTCATTTGCGATCGAAGCAGATCCGCATCTGGACACCAGTACCAATCCCATCCTTTTAAAAAGAACCTTTACCAATATCCTCGCAGGCGACAACGATTTTATGCTCGATTTGGGAGATACATTCATGTCCGACAAACTTCCGGTGATCAATCAGGCGGAGGTGTTGAAAAGGAATCTTTTGCTCAGGACTGTCTATGATACGGTATGTCATTCCGTACCGCTGATGATGGTGCAGGGAAATCATGACGGCGAACTCGGTTGGCTTCTGAACGGAACAGCAAACACCCTTCCGGTGTGGGCCGCGAACATCCGGAAATCCTATTATCCGCAGCCGTTCCCGGACGGATTTTATACCGGGGATACCACTAATCCAATATTCGTTGGGCAGCGTCAGAATTATTATGCGTGGGAATGGGGGAATGCACTCTTCGTTGTTCTGGATCCGTATTGGTATACCGTGAAAAAACCGGGTGCGACAAAGAATAACTGGGATTGGACCCTCGGTAAGACGCAGTATGATTGGTTCCAGAGAACGCTCAAGAACAGCAAGGCAATATTCAAATTGGTATTTGCTCATCAGATTGTCGGCGGGGTCGATACGGAAGGAAGAGGCGGGATCGAAGGAGTGCCGTTCTACGAGATGGGCGGATTGAATAGTGACAGTTCGAACGGTTTCTCCGTGAACCGTCCCGGATGGGAGATGCCGCTCCATCAACTGATGGTGAAATATCATGTGTCGGCATTCTTCCATGGTCACGACCACATTTTCGTAAAACAGGATCTTGACGGCATTGTCTATCAGGAACTTCCTCAGCCCGGGTATTTTAATTTTTCGAGTCCAGATAAAAGTTACAGCAATACGGGGGTCGCGTCCGGATATGGTTACACTCATGGGACGATCATATCAAGTTCCGGATATCTGAAAGTGACCGTTTCGGACACTTCTGCAGTCGTCGATTATATCCGCACCTATCTGCCGGAACATGAGAATGCAGTCCGTAAGAACGGTACTGTTGCATTCTCATACGTCATCAAAAAGAATGTTACCGATGTAGCCGCAGCAGCATTCGGCTCCCATCCATTCGGTTTTACTCTGCATCAGAATTATCCAAATCCATTCAACCCGGTCACAACGATCCAATACGCTGTTCCGCATTCATCTTCTGTTACTATGACCATAAGGAATTCACTCGGACAAGAGGTGGCCCGTTTGGTTGATAGGATGATGGAAGCCGGTAACTATTCAGCCGTATGGGACGGAAGTACGGTATCAAGCGGAATCTATTTCTGCACGCTCTCTGCAGGATCATTCCGTTCAACAATAAAAATGATCCTTTTAAAATAAACACTCCGAGGATGTATGAGAACTATTACTACTATCACCGCTCTATTGATGTTTGCTCTGTCTGCACTGATAGGACAAACACGAACGGTCGGTCTCTTTGTGAATGACACTGCAAGAGTATTCAAAGGGTATACGTTG
>CAIVNT010000331.1 GCA_903907305.1 uncultured Ignavibacteriota bacterium | reverse complement strand
TCGCATGAAAAAATATTTTTTGATGTTTGTCTGTGCTGCGCTGATAATTCAGTGCTCCCTCGCAGCTCCCCGTAATAATGATCAATGCTTTACCTGTCATACCAATGTTGTCGGTGACAAGCCGGCGGAGTTGTTCAAACATGATGTTCACTATAACAAGGGAATATCATGTGCGGATTGCCACGGCGGTAATTCGAAAATGGAGGAGATGGAGTCCGCAATGGATCCCAAAGCGGGATACAAAGGTATCCCGAAAGGTGACGCGATCTCTCTCGCATGTGCCCGCTGCCATGGCGATGCTGACCGAATGAAACAATACGGTTCTTCACTTCCGACGAATCAATGGAGCAACCTTCAGACGAGTGTCCATGGTGTTCTTTCCACCACCGGTAAAGAGCATATTGCTCAGTGCGTCACTTGTCACAATGCCCATGGGATCGTTCCGGTGAAAAGTCCTGAATCACCGGTCTATCCGCTGAATGTGGTGAAGACCTGTGCGAAGTGCCATTCAAGTGCCCAGTATATGCGGTCGTACAATCCTTCGTTGCCGATCGATCAGGCGGAGAAATATCGCTCAAGCGTTCACGGCGTTCGCAATTCCAAAGGGGATGCAAAACCGGCGGTCTGCTCAAGCTGTCACGGCAGTCATGACATCCGCGCGCCGAAAGATGCGAAATCTTCGGTCTACGCAGTGAATCTTCCCGGAACGTGCTCAAAGTGTCACAGCGATGCACAGTATATGAAAGAGTATAAGATCCCGACGAATCAGTACGAGAAATATTCAAAGAGTGTCCACGGTGTTGCCCTTCTCCAGAAGCATGATGTCGGTGCTCCGTCGTGTAATAGCTGTCACGGAAATCATGGAGCGACGCCTCCCGGAGTTGAATCAGTATCGAAAGTTTGCGGTACGTGCCATGCACTGAATGCGGATCTCTTCTCTGCAAGCCCGCACAAAAAAGCGTTCGATGACCGGAAACTCCCAGAGTGCGAAACGTGTCACAGCAATCATGGTATCGTTTCTGCGACCGATAAATTGATCGGTGTCTCGGCGGAAGCGGTCTGCAGCCGCTGCCATCATTCGAACGAGAATCCCAAAGGATTCGCCATTGCGGGAAAGATGAGGATGATGATCGACAGTCTGGCATTCATCGACAGTTCCGCTCTAAGGCTTGTCAACGATGCCGAACAAAAAGGGATGGAAGTGACCGAAGCGAAATTCAAATTACGTGACTCGAAACAGGCCCACCTCGAGATGCGTACGATGGTGCATGCATTCAATGAAGCGAAGTTCAGGGAAGTGATCAATAAAGGGATGACCGCAGCAACGGTCGCTCAAAGCGATGCTCAGGGTGCGATCGATGAGTATTACTTCCGCAGGATCGGTCTGGGAGTATCGACTACCATTATGTCCGTGCTTGCATTTGCCCTGTTCGTCTATATCCGCCGCGTTGAGAAGAAACAAGCGGAGTAACATTGATCAACGGAACAGTTCAGTTGTAACTATTTTAGTTAGTAGGCAATATTACGTTCATTACAATATCAGGAGATGTTATGAAAACAAATCGTTTCATGTTGTTGTTGCTTTGCATTGTATTCTCAGTGCCGATGATGGCACAGCACAAATATATCGGTGTCAGTCAGTGCGCAAGGTGTCATAAATCCGAGAAATCCGGAAAACAGTTCGACGTGTGGAAAGGGTCCAAACATTCGCAGGCATTTGCGACGTTAACGACCGATAAAGCGAACGAGATCGCAAAAGCAAAGGGTCTTGCAAAACCGGCAGCGGAATCGCCTGAATGTTTGAAATGCCATACGACCGGCTTCGGTTCGGACGCAGCGTTGTTCGACAAGAAGTTCGATGTGAAAGACGGTGTGCAGTGTGAAGTATGTCATGGACCGGGTTCTGATTACAAATCGGTCACGGTCATGAAAGATAAAGATAAAGCAATCGCCGCGGGATTGAATATCAGCAAGGACGATCCAAAACTGTGCGAAAAATGCCATAACAGCGAAAGCCCGAGTTTCAAAGAGTTCAAATACAAAGAAATGTGGGAAAAGATCAAACATCCGATTCCTGCAAAAGGGTAAGGTCAACCTGAAAGTCTAAGATAATATCCTGATCATTACTTTGTCATATTACAAAGGATCTGTGTTGCAGAATTATATAATTAGGATGAGTTTATCCTTTGCCTTCTTATGTTTGCAAAATAAATTCTCGAAAATTTTGCATTCATAAGAAGTTTTGGTCAAAATGTTGCATTTATAAACAGTTTTATGCATTTTTTTTTCGGCATATAGTTTGCCGGGTTATTTGTGGTTGTTTTTACTCTTCAATTTTATTGATCAAAGGAGTGTCGAATGAAAAAATATGTTGTTCTAATCTTAGTATGTATGTTTGCACTTCCATTGTTGGCCCAGAACAAATTTGTTGGAGCAAACACTTGCGCTTGCCACAACTTACCAAAAGTCGGCAAGCAGATGGATATTTGGAAAAAATCGAAACATGCTGAAGCATTTGAATCGCTGAAATCACCGAAAGCTGCCGAGATCGCCAAAGCAAAAAATATTGCCGGCTCACCTTCTGAAGCAAAAGAATGTCTGCAGTGCCATTCCACCGGATTCGGTAGTGCGCATGATGCATCGTTCAAAGTTGAGATGGGTGTTCAATGCGAAGCGTGCCATGGTGCAGCGTCTGCATACAAACCGATCCATAACAAACCGGAGAATAAAGATAAAGCAGTCGCAGCAGGTCTGGTCGTGAACGGCGGCGAAAAGATGTGCGTTGCCTGCCATACACCGAAGATGCACCCGATGAAAGCTTTTGACTTCAAAAAAATGTTCGACGAGATCAAACATCCGATGCCGAAAGGATAATAATGGTACGCTCACTCTTGATCGGTCTTGTTCTGCTCTCCGTCAGCGCTTCAGCGCAGATGACGACGGGACGGTTGACAACATCATTCTATGGATTTGAAGGAAGGGATACAGCACTTGCAAAAGTGCTGTATCTGAGAGCGTATGAGAACGTCTATCTGAATGCAGCGACTGAAAACTACAGCTTTAATATGAATGCAATGGTGTCGAATGATTTCGGTGCCAGTCTCGAAACGGATCCTGAATTACGTGTTAATTCGTTCCTGTTGAAGATCAAGAACATTGGTGGCGTTGCAGATTTGACTGCAGGCCGCCAATTTGTTTATGCAGGTGTCGGCAGCGGATTGATCGACGGTCTCTCGGGGACAGCCAAATTGATGGAAAATACTGTTGCGATCACCGGTTACGGAGGATCCAACGTGATTCAGTCACGCGATATCCGGAAGAGTTATATCGGTACGAACGGTCTCTTCGGAGGACAGATCACCTATGCTCCGATCGAAGATGGATCTGTCGGTCTCAGTTATATGAACAAACGCTGGCAGCGCAAGCCGTACACTTCTACGAGAATAGATTCACTCTTCCGTCCGTATGAGATCGTCATCAACAGTCGTCCGAATGAAGAAGAACTTGCTTCGCTGGATGTCGAGTATGAACACGAACAGCAGTATTCGTTCCAGGCGAAGACGGATTTTGATTTCCGTACGGAAGAGCTTTCCAAGATTCAAACCTTCGCACGCGTCGGTGTGATGAGCGATTTGAATGTAACGGCGGAATATATCTATCGTCAGCCTCGCGTCGCGTATAATTCTATCTTCTCTGTGTTCAATGTGAACAGCACAAAAGAGATCGAGGGCGGACTTGAGTATCGTCCTCTCGCAAAGACATTCCTGTTCGCACGTTTTGCGAATGTGGCCTATGTTGATGATAACAGTCAGCGTTTGGTCGTTGGTGGAACATACGACGTCATTTCGGCGACATACACACAGAATTTCGGATATGCCGGTGAATTGAACGGTGTTTCAGTGCAGGCTGTCTATCCGATGATGGAACGAACCTTCACTCCAATGTGTGCTCTTGGATTTGCAAAGTATAAGCAGGATAAAGCTGATCCATCAAGCAGCGTTGTGAATGCAACCGTTGGAGCAGTCTATCGACCGATGTCAAAATTATCCACCGATCTTCAGCTGCAATGGATGAGCAATCCGCAGTATAAGAGCGACATGCGTCTCTTCTTAAAAATTAACTATTGGTTCAGTGAACAATTGGGCCTTTTGGATTGATTATGGTGAAAAAAAATCTCTTAATAGCCTCCATTGCTACCGTTCTGATCGCTTTGGTGATCGTTGGACGGAGCAGTGCCGTCACGAATGACGATGCTCAGCCGGACAAGAAGCAGGTGCTGAAGTTCTCACACAGTAAGCACACCGATGCGGGTGTCGAATGTTCGTCCTGCCATACGCCGGAAAAATTGACGAAGAACTCTTCGGAAAAAATGTTGCCGACGCACGCAGAGTGTCAGTCGTGCCACGAGCAGGAAGTGAATGAAAAATGCGGATTCTGTCATACGGACGGTAACAACCCAGTTGCTTTGCCCAATCCTATTCGAGAGATCAATTTCGATCATGAAAAGCATGTGACCGGACAAAAAGTGGAATGCGTTACTTGCCATGCGGGTATGGATAAGACGGATTATGCCGAGGCGAAGAATCTTCCGCCGATGACCACATGCATGAACTGTCATAATAATGTTAAAGCGGTGAATCAATGCGAAGCATGTCATCAAAATCTTGCCACATTGAAACCTGCCACCCATTTTACCGGGAATTTCAAGCGGGAACACGGCAGGGTTATGAGCAGCCGTACATATCAGGCCAAATGCCAGAACTGTCATACCGAAGCTTCCTGTATGGAATGTCACGACGGAACGAACCTCACTAAACTTTCATCGTTCGAAAAGACCGGTATGATGTCTCCCCGTAAATTCGGGATGGACAGACCTGCTGCATTCTCGGAACAGAATGTTCATGACATCAATTATAAATTCACGCACGGCATCGATGCCAAAGGCCGTTCTGCAGATTGCCAGACGTGTCACCGCCAGGAATCGTTCTGCGCGGATTGTCATAGAGAAGGAAGTGTTGCGCTCGGCGGAGTAATGCCGACCAGCCACGAAAAACCAGGCTTTACTCTGATCGGTGTCGGTACCGGAGGAGGCGAGCATGCTAAACTGGCAAAACGTGATATTCAGCGTTGCGCAGTGTGTCATGATGCTGAGGGCGGAGATCCAACCTGTGTTACATGCCATGTTGATGTAGACGGAATCAAAGGGACCAATCCAAAGACCCATGCAAACGGATTCTTAAAGAATGTTGAAGGCGATTGGCATACAGATGCTGCATCGACCTGTTATACATGTCATAATGATGCCAATGCCCGTCCGAACGGGAAATCTGGTCAAAAATTCTGCGGATATTGTCACGGAGCGAAATAAAAGACTATGAAAAATACCATTGCTTTATTTTTTGTAATCGGTTCACTCATCCTGCTGTCCTTCACAGGGTGCTCGGAATTGAAGAATGACAAGACCCCGGTTGAACCATCATTGTCGGTTCATGGAATCGGATTTGCTGATACAACGAACCAATTAAGTGCGAATTTTCATGCAGCATATGTCCGCACTAAAAAATATGACCTTCTACTGTGTCAATCATGTCATGGTGTTGATTACGCAGGCGGAAAGACCGGACAATCATGTAATTCATGCCATAATAAGGCGAATGGACCGGAAAATTGTTTGACGTGTCATGGCGGCGGAGCGAATGCTGCACCTCCAAAGGATCTTTCGTGGAATATGAACATAGCGTCCCGTGGCGTTGGTGCACATCAAAAACATCTTCTTGCTGATACACTCTTCGCGAAAGTTGCATGCGCGGAATGTCATAATGTCCCTAAAAATGTTAAAGATGCCGGACATATTGATGCTACTGATCATGCCGAAATACGTTTTGATTCAACATCGATTTTCTTTAAGTCAAATGCCGCATACAACGCAGGGGACGTCTCCTGTGCGAACACATATTGTCATGGGAATTTCCCCGGCGGCAATGCAGTCACAATGGTCTGGAATGATGTGACAGGTAGTGCAGCCCAATGCGGCACATGCCATGGCGATGTGAACAAATTAACTGTGAAGGAAAAGGCATTTCCGAAGACAGGTCATACCTATGCGGCAGTAACGGCAGATTGTTCCACCTGTCATGGCGCAGTAGTGAAAGCAGATATGACGATTATCGATGCCAACAGACATGTCAATGGGAAGCTTAATTAAAAGGATATTCTGCGGTAATCAATATCCGGCCATAAATTTTAGTATATCGGGTAATTCTAAATCCTGTCCTTCGTGACAGGATTTTTTATTTACAGAGTCAGATGTATGAATTTATCCAATAAACACAGAGGATTTTGTCTTTGATCATCTACCAAGATTGCAAAAATTCGACTGGAAATTGTTGCAACTATAAGAATATGTAAAATGCAATGCTGTAAAATTCAACAATTTCGCCGATTATCTTCGGCATGTTATTTGCCAAAGGGTTATCAGATTTCACTCAAGTTTGACTTGTCTCAAGATCTAAGGCAAGTCAATATTCACACAAATAGAATCACTTAATTTATCATTGAAAGGAGTTACGACAGTGAAAAATTTCTTAACTGTTCTAACCGCAATCGCTTTATTTGGACTCGTCGCCTGCGAAGGCCCGGCAGGTCCTGCAGGTAAAGACGGCTCAACAGGCGCAGCCGGACAAAACGCAGGATTCGTCTACTTCGAAGGTTTCAAAGCAGATTTAAAATGTGCACAATGCCACGCACCGAACGATGTCGATACAACGTTCCGTGTGATCACAAAAGAGATCCAATACGAAACATCAGGTCACAAAGAACTCGGAAACTACGACCGCAACACAACAACATGCGCAGGCTGCCACACGAACGAAGGATTCTTCGAACGTACACAGCGCGGTGTTGCAAACGAAACATTCACGATCAATGCAGCATCAGGTCCGATGGTGAACCAGAACTATCCCAGTTCTTCACCGGTCGGTTGCTTTACCTGCCATGCTCCTCACATTCGCGGTAACTTCACTTTCCGTGATACCGTCGGTCAAGTGAAGATCTTCTCACTCGTAAAAGAGAACACAACCAAAGCATTCACAGGCAACACCAGTGCACAGCTTTGCGTAAAATGCCATCAGCCCCGCATGACATCGCAGTTCCTGATCGGTACAACCAACCTTTCCTGGCAGCCGTCAAACGTTGTCGGAACGGACACAGCAAAGATCTATACCTCACGCTGGAACAACCACGTGTCAGGCGAAGGCATCCAGACGATGCTCGGCTTCGGCGGTGTTGAATTCACCGGTAACACCTACACCAATTCATATCACAGCACAGCACTGCAGAACAAGACCCTTGCTTGCGCAGATTGTCATATGGCAACACCGATCGGCAACAAAGGCGGCGGACATACTTTCAAGGTCGGTTATATTCCTGAAGGTTCCACAACAACGTCCTATAACTTTGCAGGTTGCAATACAACTGCTTGCCATGGAACATCCGGCGTGATCGCTGCAACATCCGTAAAATGGATTGGTGTTCGTTCTGAAATGATCGCCAAAGTAAGTCAGCTTGCCAAGTTGATGCTCGATTCAACAGTTGTTGGTAAATGGACAGTGAAAAAAGCCGGCAAGTTCAATCCTTGGGTAACGTTTACAACGAATGCATCTGGCGATACCGTTTGGGCAGCCAATGCAAACACAGGAGCCAATGCTCTTCAGATCACACCTGCCTACAAAGCCGGTGCTCTGTGGAACTTGCAGATGGCAATGTATGAAGCAAGTCATGGTATCCACAACACAGCATATACACGCTCATTGCTGGATGCTTCGATTGCTGAATTAAAGAAACCGTAACACTCCACGAAACAATACGCAACACTTCTTCATAAAATCCGTCTCGTGTCCTGCGAGACGGATTTTTTTTTGCTGTTGCTAGAAGTATCTTAAAACCAAACTACTTCGAGATAGGCGTGTCATTCCCCCAACGGCCACGTTGTGGGGGAGACAGAGGTGTTTTTGAGATAGCCTTTAATTTTTCGCTACGGAAGGAATTTCGGATTTAACTTTGAGTAAGTTCTGCAAATTCTCTCATCTTCTTCATCGAAAGCAGAATGTATCATTTTGATCTTCAATTTTTTAATCATGTAATTTTGTAATCCTGCAATCTTTCGGTTTTTTTTCTTACTTCTCGGAGCCCTCTGTG
>CAIVNT010000330.1 GCA_903907305.1 uncultured Ignavibacteriota bacterium | reverse complement strand
CAGTGGTCATCTGCAATGAATTTGATCCATCGATATTCATTATCCAAATATCATAATTTTTAGTATATCCTGATGTTGTAGATTTTGAATAGACTATTTTCTTGCCATCTGGTGACCATTTTGGATCACTGCCTGCACCTAATTGTGTAGGCTCTTCCCCTGAGGCACCCATAATCCAAATAAAACTATTGCCATTTTTATCCTCTGCACAATATAATATTTTATCAGCTGCGGGTGACCAACTTGGTGAAAATGCGCCATAGGAACTATTTGTAAGCTGTGTTAATCCTCGATTTCCAAGTGATATTTTCCAAATATTCCACTTACCGGAAACACGAGTAGATTGAAATACAACTTCATCTTCTTTCGGCGATAGTTGCGGTGATCTATCGGCAGAACGATTATTTATTGTTAATTGCTGAATACCGCCACCTTTAATTGGCATCATCCATAATTCCAAAAAGTCAGATCTATCAGATGCAAAGATTATTTTATTACCATCTTTTGTGAAATTCGGATCTAAATCTACAGATTTTTCTGATGTAAGCTGAGTTAGGTTTGCAATTCCACTTTCGCTCTCAACTTGAACAATTCGTTGTTGTTGCGCGGGACACCCTATGATAATCAATGACCCGATTATTAATACAATTGCCGACAATACCTTCTGAATTTTTGTCATAAATCCTCTTTAAATGATGATTCTATTTGTACCTAGATTTAAATAGACTAAGTCCCTGATGTGTTCCAACGAATGTCTCCATTCTTCTGCGAAAAATCAATAAGTGAAAAACAAAAATCTCTAAATAGAATTTATCTGATGCTTTCTTGGCATATTAGGCTTGTTGAGGTACTGCAGGATAAGTTTTGTCTCTTCCCGGTCTCCCAGACGGTGACGAATACCAGTATCATTCACCACGCGTGCGGCGAAGTATTTGTTGTAGAACTCCGTCTCGGTCGGTCGGAGCAGTTCCATATACCGGTCAAACTCCTCCGTGAGTAGTTCGTCCACCGTATAGAACAGATCGTTCATGCTGCCGCGCACCCCTTTGCGCTCGGCAATGCTGCTCTCCTTCTGTCCGGGAGCGGTGTTGTATGCGGCGGTCCGCGCTTTCAGTTCGTCGATCACGGCGGCAGTGATACCATACGGTGTCAATGCAGCGATATGGTCAAGTACCTGCTCGGCAGCGAATTGCCGAACTGCACCAGGTCGGTGTCGCGCTTTCTGCGCAGTTTATATTCCGACACGTTCGTCAGGGATTTCAGCTCCGCGTTCTTTCCCCTTCGGGCGAAGATATGCAGTCCGGAGACCACCGGCATCGCAGTTTCGATCAACGCGTCCGCCGCATTGTTCTTGGCATCGGTCTTTCCGGCACCGACCGTTATCACCTCGGTCGATTTTGCCTTAATGGCATCGACTAAGGCGTTCAGGTCCTCCACCCCCGATGCAAATCCAGGGATCGTCTGCACCCTGCTGCTGTTCACCTGCAGAAGGGTAAGCAGCCCTTCATACATTGTCAGCCGGTTCTCGTTTCGTTTCGTCATACTGCCTCCTTTGATTGATGGTTGTGAGAGGTGTCTCAAAATACTCTGATGTCATTTCGAGTCCCGATGTTCAATAACTCTTCTCTCTGACATCGGGACGACCTGCCCGACTGTCTTTGAAGTTATAAAGTCGGTCAGGCGGGGAAATCTGGAATTACGATCAGATTTCTCACTTCGCCGCATATCAAAAAAATGAGGCTCGTTCGAAATGACATGGATATTATTAAGACCTCCTCCAAAAAATGATGCATTGTGCACTCGTACACATGCATCGGTATGGTTTATTCCCCCAAACTTTGGTCATTCTATGACAAACTGTCCAACACTTGGTGCTTTGTGCATTCTGCGAACCTCATTGTGCACTCCTCGAAGCTGATCGTGCACGTAACGGGTCATATTATTTGCGCCGCACTCCATTGTGCATCCGTGATGAACGCGTTGTGAATGTTTCCAACTCCGTTGTGCGTCCGTCAAATCGTATTGTGCGCGTTTCAAATTTCATTGTGCACGCTGCAAAGTCCATTGTGAACATTTCGACCCATTGTGCATACTGCACGCATCTATTGCGCGGAGACGCGCCTGTTATTGTGTCAGTCCATGAGGTCTTTGCATAATTGTTCACATTCATTGCGTCCGGTGCAAAACTCATTGCGCGGATGTCGAAATACATTGTGCAGCAGCCGCGAAGGATCGCGTCCGTGCGGAGAACGGTTGCGGAATTGTCGGAGTGGTTCGGTCTTTCGTCGGATGGATTGCAGAATAATTCGATCTCATAGTCACGCTGCGCACAGGTATTCTGTTTTTGGAAGGTGTCAATATATAGTGACAACCTTGCGTGCGCAATCACGTGACTTCGTACTTCTTAAAGAAAGTATTGCCGTCAGAGGTTTTTTGTTGGCGGGTGCGTATCGATGAAAAAGCCTTGTCAAGGTTATGGGGAGGTTTCGATATAACCTTGACAAGGCTACACGGCTGCATCAGTTGTTCAGCAGATGCGTTATCAATGCGATCATCTGTTCTTTTTCTTTCGGATCGCTCTCTGCGATGAGCAGCGCAAGAGCCGTCAACGCAACGTCGTTGATCTTTACGGTGCGGTCTTTTTTTAAGAGTGCCTTGTTCTTTCGTAAGTATTCAAGGAAAAGAAAAGCTCCGCTTCGTTTATTCCCGTCCGCAAACGGGTGATCTTTGATGGTGAAATAAAAGATATGTGCCGCTTTTTCCTCAACACCCGGATACAAATCGGCGCCGCCGAATGTCTGGTCCACGGCACCGAGTATCTGCTCCATCCCGTGATCCCGTTCCGCCGCAAACAAGTCCCCTGCCTCACCTTTGCGGACCAGTGCCCTTTTCAATTCCCCTAACAGGCGGCGGACCTCCTCCGCTGTAAGTGAAATTGAACGGCCGGAAGTAGTCTGCTTTCGTAATGTTCCTGAATCGTATGCCTCTAATGTCGTCCACGTATCGGCATATTGTTTGATGATGGTCAGGAGTCCCTGCGCTTCGTCGGAGGAGAGCTTTTTATCCCGAACGCTGGTCACGATAGCGATGGTCTTTTGCAGTTCTGCAATGCTGGCAGTGGTATTAGCAAGGGCCTTTTTGTTGAGCGTATATCCTTTTACCAAATGTTCGCGAAGAACATTCGTAGCCCAGATCCTGAATTGCGTTCCCCGTTTTGATTTAACGCGGTAACCGACAGAGATAATTACATCAAGGTTATAGACATTCGTCGGCTTTGTAGAAAAATCGGAAATACCGATTTTTCTCACTGCCAACCTTTTTTCAAGCTCTTTTTCCTTGAAAACATTAAGAATATGTTCATTGATTGTTGACCTGGATTTCTCAAATAATCGTGCCATTTGATCAATTGTCAGCCAAACAGTCTCATTCTCCAAGCGGACATCAATAGCTTCACGTCCGCTTTCTGTTGTGTAAATGATCACTTCCCCCTTGTTCTCGGCATGCTTTGTCATTTAATGGCCTCTCTTTCTTTTGCGCCCGCATCACGGAGGGCGAAATTTGTGTGATAGATCTCCGGTTCCGTCGGAAATTGCGGATAGCGCGATTGAAGAACGTAGAGTACCTCAGTCGCAGCATATTGTGTCGGTACGGAGATGGGACTGTGAAATGTAGGAGCGTGTCGCTTTATGTTAGGATGAAAATGCGGAATGGAGCGGAGTCAACGGCACGCGGCGCAGGGATATTCTGTTTTGAAAGGTGTCAATAT
>CAIVNT010000329.1 GCA_903907305.1 uncultured Ignavibacteriota bacterium | reverse complement strand
AGATCAACACCGCGTGAAACACGAAGACTGTCATCCATAATTTCGGACTGGAGAAGTTCAATGTATTGATCGCTGGATGATTTCAGATCGACATATGATGGTTCGACGATCGGTGAGACGGGCTGGTTATATGTATTGATCCGGTTAACGGCATCCGCGATATCGGCCATGAGCGGCTGAATGTTTCCGGCCTGAACGGTGAATGCTGTGCGCTGTTCCGGGGAAAGCTTCGGTGTCTTCTCGGCTATTCGTAACAAATTCTTGGACTGACCCAACGCTTCGGTCAGCTGTAATACTTTGAAATTCGTGATGTTCATCAGATAGTATGTTTCAATATCCGTATCCAGTGTCAGGTTCGAGTTGTCCGCAACGTCCACGATCAATGCGAGCGCATCGCTGATCAGTTTGTTGTGCAGTTCCTCGCTCTTTTCCATCTTATGTGTGGTCGCGCGACTCTTCAGGTTCTTCCAGTCGATCTTGATATTCTTCCATTGTTCCCGGACCGCGAGTGCGTCACCGTACTGCGTATCCGCAGAATCGACGCTGAGTACGGCAAGTTCGATACTCTGCTGTGCTTTCTTCATGAGATCTTCCGCAGTGGAATCACCCAGGAAATACTGAACGGATACTTCGCGATGTTTCTGCACGTTCTCAAAGAACTGACGGAGTGATGCGTTGTATGCCATACCGGTCAACTCTTTCTGCGAATACTGCACATCCTTGGTGATCTGCGTCGTCACAACATACAGAAGACTGAAACTCGGTATTAACAGCAGCAATGCAACGACGGCGAATTTCTGCAGATAGTTGAGGCGGTTCATCAGTAACGCACCCAACTTGAAAATTGCTTGTCTCATATGGTAACCCCGTTAAATAATAAAAAAGTAAATTAAAAAATTCTATGCCGCCGCCGATAATTTTTGAATGACATCAATAACACGGTCGAATTCAATGGACTTGTCGAAGAAGAAGTCTGCCCCTTCTTCAAAACATTTTTTTCGGTACTCATCCTGTGCATAGTTCGTCAGCATGATCACTTTGCTGGTGATATGCTTTCCGCGGATATTTTTTAACACATGGATGCCGCTTCCGCCGGTAAGAAAAATATCGAGGATCACCACATCCGGTTTGGAACGGACGATCGATTCCGTTGCGGCAAGAGGATTGTCGGCGTAACCAATAATATTAATAGAGGAAACTTCCGAAAGCATGGAGGTAAGGCGGTCCCGAACGATCTCGGAATCGTCAACAATAAAGACATTTACAGTTTTCGTATTTTCCAGTGTTTGCATGTTATTCTATAATAGATTGAACTACTATACTAAAGATTTGAAGGAAGGAACATCGGAGGATTACGGTATTTCGTGTAGGTGTTTGTCCTACATGATTAATCCACGATTTTCATCTGCATGGCATATCGGGTCAGTTCGGCGTTGGTGGAGAAGTGGAGCTTTTCGAGGATGCGTGTGCGGTATGTGCTGACGGTCTTCACGCTGAGCAGGAGTTTTTCGGCAACTTCGGAGACGGTCTTACCGGAAGCGATCAACTGCAGTACCTGAAATTCTCGGTCCGACAGCTGTTCGTAGGATTCCCCTTTTTTCGGCACCAGCATCATGTCCAGAAGCTGATCCGACAGCGCTGCGCTGATATATTTTCCTCCGTTGAGGATCTTCGTAACGGCGCTGACGAGCGCATCGGGGGCGCTATCCTTGGTCATATATCCCATCGCACCGGCTTTAATCACGCGGAGTGCATACTGATCTTCGGGATACATGCTCAGAACAAGAATGGGAAGTTTCGGTTTGAGTGCTTTGATATCTTTTAAAAGATCGAGACCGCTGCGTCCCGGCATGCTCAGATCCAAAATGAGAATATCGAATGATGCGGATTTGATAAGCGTGAGCGTTTCGGCAGCGTTGGCGGATTCGCTGAACTCCACATGCTTCATCCCTTCGCTCAGGATCTGTTTCAATCCTTTGCGGACGATCGTGTGGTCATCGGCGATAAGTATGCGGTTCATGGATGGCGCAGGTTTTGGTTTGGATGATCGTTCACCACGGAGAGCACGGAGAAGTTTTATTCAAAGTTGTAAGTACTCAGTGAACCCAAGCAAATTTTTATTAATGTTAGCAATTCGCCACGAAGACACTAAAAACACAAAATCCCACTAAGAATAAATGGAAAATTAGTGGATTGTATTTTTCTCGCCAATTTCGTGCCTTTGTGTCTTGGTGGCAGAAAACAAAAGTTATACTACACAGAGTAGTTACTCAAAATTTTACAATATTTTCTGTGTGCTCGGCGATATCTGCAGTGAAAAAATAATTAGAGATGTTCTGCAAGAGGAATGCGGACACGGACGGTGGTCCCTTTTCCCGAAACACCGATCACGTTCACTTCGCCGTTGAAACTTGCGGCACGTTCTTTCATGCCGAGGATGCCGACGGAGCGGGGATTCGCCAGTTCGTTCGGCGCGATCCCTTTTCCGTTATCTTCAATCGTCAAAAGAACATTCGAGCCGTCGCGGCGGAGAGTGATGGCGACATTTTTTGCCTGTGCGTGGCGGATAACGTTGGTGAGAGATTCCTGAAAAATTCTGAAAAATGCTGTCGAACGTTTCTCATCCATCTGAAGTTCTTCGTCCAAATGGAAAGCGAAATCGATGCCGGTCCGTTCGCCGAAATCTTTTCCCTGCCATTCGATCGCCGCGGCGAGACCGATATCATCCAGGATTCCGGGACGAAGATCGGTTGCAAGTTTACGAACTTTATGGATCGTTGAATCGGCGAGGTCCATCATGGACTTCAATCGTTTCTGTATCGCTTCATCGCTTCCCTGCAATTTGTTGTTCACCCAGACCAGGTCCATCTTCAATCCCGTCAATGCCTGACCGAGATCATCATGGATCTCGCGTGCAATGTGCGTCCGTTCTTCTTCGCGGATATTCTGCAGACGGACGGTGAGAGCACGTAATTGTTTCCTCGAACTGTCTATCTCGATCTCTGCGTGCATCCGTTCCGTGATGTCCGTGATCGTGCCGACGAATCCGGCGAGACTTCCGTCCGCATTGATCTCCGGCAGCGCCTGTCCCATCACCCACAGTTCTGCTTTATCATGTTCGCGGAAGATACGGTACTCGGACTGGAACGGTGACTGTTCGCGCACGCAACGATGCCATTCCGTGCGGACACGTTTGCGGTCGTGTGAATGGACAGCGTTGAGGAATCCGTCGCCGAATGCGAGATCGTATGTCAGTCCGGTGATATCGCTCCACCGTTCGTTCACATATAAATAGAAGCCGTCTTCGGAAGCAAGGAATATTCCAACGGTCGAAACTTTTGCGAGCGTGTTAAAGCGTTCTTTGCTGAGGCGAAGTTCTTCCTGCACTCTCCGTTTATCGATGGCACTTTCAATTGCAGCTCCGAGCCGTGCGGAATGCTGTTTGAACACATAGTCCGTTGCGCCTGAACGCATGCACTCAACCACCACTTCTTCATCCAGCATATCAGAATAGATGATCAGCGGAGTTGTAGCGACCATGTTCTTCAGTATACCGATCGTGTCGGAGGGTTTTAATTCAGCAATATTATAGTCGAAAATGATGATTTCGGGGGAGAATTCTTCGAGCGCTTCAGGAACAAGATCAAATGTGGATAAATGGCGAAGTTCATATTCCAGGCCGGATTTCAGCATTTCCTTCGTAAAAAGCTCAACGCTTTCCTGTTTGTTCTCTATTAATAGTATGCGGATAGATTTCGCCATGAAAATGAAAAGTCCCCTGAATGTTAAATTTT
>CAIVNT010000328.1 GCA_903907305.1 uncultured Ignavibacteriota bacterium | reverse complement strand
ATCCTCGAAGGTGAACAGATCGTCGGTACATCGCTGGAGGTACACGTCCCGGTTATTTCTCCGCGGTATATCAAACTTGATTTTATGCCGTTGGAACAGTTTAGGGACTTCCGATATGCAGTGAATCTTGCATTCTTCGCGGACGCAGGCAAAACCTGGTATCGCACCGAACCATTCGCATTGAATTCTGTTTATTCGGGTTATGGTGTGGGAATACACCTGCTGTTGGCATACAGCTTTGTCGGCAGGATTGAATATGCAGTACCGTACGGAATACCTCTCTCTAAAGGAGAAATCATTTTAGATTTAGGGGCAGCCCTGTAAAAGAAGTAGTTGAGTCGGTGTGGTTATGAGTCGTTGAGACCGTCAGTGTTGATCTCAAATCGTAATAGACCATCAACTCATCTGCTCAACAAATTCACCACTTAACTACTTAACATTTTATGAGCGAATACTTCTACGTTCCGGCAGAATACATCATCGATCATCACATCGCCATCGAGGGGGAAGAGGCAAAGCATATTTCGCGTGTTCTCCGCAAACAGCCCGGGGATAAGATCTGGGTTGTGGACGGAATGGGAAGAGCATTCGAAGTAATTATCCGGATTGTTGCACCGGAAATGATTGAATGTGAGATCGAATTCGAACATCATCATTTGCATGAACCGGACATTGACGTCACTCTTGCTGTGGCGCAGTTGAAAAATCCATCACGGATGGACTGGATCATTGAAAAAGCGACAGAACTCGGTGTACGGACGATCATCCCGCTGCAGACCTCACGCACTATCGCCCGCTCACCGAAAGAGGACCGCTGGAACAATATTGCAATGGCGGCGATGAAACAGTCCGGAAGATGCATCCTCCCGAAGATTACGGCTCCTAAAGATCTAAAAAATATTCTGGCCAACCCTGCAGAATACGACATGAAACTGATCCCGTATGAACGGACAGACCATATTCTATTCATTGCCGAAGCTTTAAAGAACCGCAAACCTCCCCGCACAGCGATGATCCTGATCGGACCGGAAGGTGGCTTTACCGATGAAGAAATACAAATGGCAGAGAAAGCTCAGTTCACGCAAGTATCCCTCGGCCGTCGCCGTTTGCGCACGGAAACAGCCGCCATCATTGCTTTAGGCTGGGTTGTAGGAAATGAGTAGTCAATCCACGAATAACACGTTTACCCGTATTGGGCGGGGATGGTTAATAAATATAAAATCCCGCGATGCGGGATCTTATATTTATTGAACTTACTTTGTGTCTTAGTGTGAAATGGTTACGCAGACTTTCTTTCTTCCAGAACGTAGATCGGTTCCTTCTTCTTCTCCACGGTCTCCTTCGTCACTACGCATTTCGTCACATTGGTCTTGGACGGAAGTTCATACATGATGTCGCGCATGATATCTTCTACCACCGAACGAAGAGCTCGTGCACCGGTTCCGCGGGCCATTGCTTTGGTCACGATTTGCTTCAATGCCGCCTCCTCGAAATCCAATTCCACCCCTTCATATTTGAAGAGTTTCTTGAATTGTTTCACTATAGCATTTCGCGGTTCTGTAAGGATGTTCATCAGCGCACTCTCATCCAGGGAATGTAGCGTCGTCAGGACGGGAAGTCTGCCGATGAATTCCGGAATAAGTCCGAACTTTAGCAGATCATCCGGTTCGGACATCTGAATATACACATCAGATGATTGCTCTTTTTTGCTCTTAATCTCAGCGCCGAATCCGATCGCATTCTTATGCACGCGGCGCGAGATGATCTTTTCCAGACCTTCGAATGCCCCGCCGCAGATGAACAGGATGTTCTTTGTGTTGAGATTGATCAGACTCTGTTCAGGATGCTTGCGCCCGCCTTTCGGTGGAACTCCCGCAACGGTCCCTTCCAGAATCTTCAATAATGCCTGCTGAACACCTTCGCCTGAAACATCGCGCGTAATGGAAGCACTATCGCTCTTTCGGGCGATCTTGTCGATCTCATCAATGTAGACGATACCGCGCTCAGCACGTTCCACATTGTATTCGGCATTCTGCAGCAGATGGACGAGAACTGTTTCCACGTCATCGCCGACATAACCTGCTTCGGTAAGTGTTGTGGCATCGGCGATCGCGAACGGAACATCCAAAATGCGCGCGAGCGTCTGTGCAAGCAGTGTCTTTCCGGTTCCTGTCGATCCGATCAGAAGGATGTTGCTCTTTTCGATCTCAACATTGTCCGGATCAGCGAACTGTTCCTGCGTATCAATCCGTTTATAATGGTTGTAGACCGCAACAGCAAGAGTCTTCTTCGCCTGATCCTGACCGATCACATACTCATCCAGTGAGGACTTGATCTGCGTGGGGGTGAGAAGACCTTTGTTCTTGATCCGTTTCGTCCGCGAAGATGATAAGTTATTCCGGATGATATCCATGGATGTGGAAACGCACATGTCGCAGATATAGACATCCGGTCCGGCAATAATGCTGGTAACTTCTTCAGGTCTGCGTCCGCAGAATGAACAACGAACTTTATCTTCGCTCTTTTGCTTGCTCATGTATTATTTTTCTTTTTTAGGTTCAACGGCACGCTTGGTCAATACTTTGTCGATCAATCCATATTCCAGTGCCTGCTGCGACGACATATAATTATCGCGGTCAGTATCTTTTTCAACATCTGCGATCGCCTTTCCGGTGTGCTGACTGATGATCTCATTGAGCCGCCTCTTCGTCTTCAGGATCTCTTCCGCCTGGATGCTGATGTCGGATGCTGTTCCCTGAACACCGCCCCACGGCTGATGGATCATCACGCGCGAATTCGGCAGTGCCTGACGTTTCCCTTTTTCACCCGCAAGCAGCAGGATGGCTCCCATACTCGCCGCCATGCCGACGCAGATCGTCGAGACCTGAGGACGGATGATCTGCATTGTATCATAAATGCCGAGACCGGCCGTTACCGAGCCGCCGGGAGAATTGATGTATATGGAAATATCTTTTTCGGGATCTTCCGCTTCGAGATGCAGCATCTGTGCAATGGCAAGCGATGCGACATAATCATCGATCGCTGTTCCGATGAACACGATACGCTCTTTCAATAAACGGGAAAAAATATCGTATGCACGTTCGCCGCGACTGGTCTGTTCCACCACCATCGGGACAAGTTGATTGTATATTTCGTACGGTTTTGTGTTCACTGTGCTTTTCGTGATCATGATACTCCTTATGAGTGTAAAATTGCGATTGATTGGGCTATTCTTTAGACGTATTAAAGACTAAAAAATTGCTGTTTGTACATCTTCGTTAAGGTTTAAGACCTAGACACAGATGACGAAAGATCCAATCAATTCGTTGCAAATTTACTGTAATCGTCCGTTTCAACTTCTGTAATCTTCACATTTTGTTTGAGAATTTCAAGCAATCTGTTGTATTTCAGACGTTCCAATGCGTTTTCCGAACTCTTGTAGAAATTCACAAGACGTTCTTTATCTATGTTCAGTTTTGCAGATTCTTCCTCGGCGATCTTTTCAATCTCGGCATCAGCGATCTCGATCTTTTCTTTTGCGATGAATTGTTCTTTGATCAACAGCCATTTGGACTGCCAGATCGCTGTTTCACGCGCCTGTTCGCGGTACGCCTTCTCATTGAAATTCTTCGGCAGTTGTTTGTTCGCCTGCTGGTTCTTTGCATCTTCAATGAATGTGTCCGTAACGTTTTGGATCAGTGCATCGGGAATGGTGAAATCATACAATTTGACGATCTCGGAGAGCAGATCGTTCTCGAAACGGCGGTCGCTCCGTTCTTTCCAAAATTCTTGAAGGTCTTTTTTGATGTTCTGTTTCAATTCTTCTGATGTCTGGAATTTTCCGTTGCTCACTTTTTGCGCCATTGCATCATCCATCGGGGGAAGGATCACTTTCTCGATCTTTTTCACCGTCAGCGTAAGATGTACATCGTGTGAATGATCTCCATGCTGATGGCTGAACTTCACCTCTTTTATATCGCCGACCGAAACTCCCGCCAATGCTTCTTTGATCTCTTTCTCTGTGGATTTTTCGCGAAGATAGATCTTCATTCCTTCCTGTGAATGTCCGTTCTGATCCATATCTACCATATCAACGGTCACCACATGATAGTCATCTTCTGCTTTTTGGGCTTCTTCCATGGTGGAGTTGATCTGTTGCAGACGCTCGATCTCGCTCTGAAGTTCAGTTTCCGTTGCCGCATGGGTGTATCTTTCGATAGAGATCGATTTGTAGTCCTTTAGTTCAAATTCAGGACGGACCTCAAAAGTGATCACGAACGTAAGGGGAGTCCCCGGCTTGAAATCGATCTTATTGATCGAAGGAGTGCCGAGCGGATTCACATTCCGTGATTCGATCTCTTTGCGGAAAACATCATTCGTGATCTCTTCGACTGCCTGATATTCAATGCTTGCGCCGAACATCTTTTTGACCATCTGCATCGGCACTTTCCCTTTGCGGAATCCTTTGATCTCCAATGCCGGTGCAGCATCTTTGTATGCCTTTTCGAAATGTGGCTTCAATTCTTCCTGGGTCATTGTTACGGTCATTTCACGTACGCAGTCATTCACATTATTGATTGTAACTTCCACTGAAACACTCCTTACTTGTTCTATAATAGTGATAAAAAAATCCCGTTCTGCGGGATTCAAAAATGTGACTCAAAATACGAAAAAATGGACGAAATCCCAAGGGCAACTTTTTTTCAGTATTTATTGCGATTCTACATCAAACAGACTATATTCTCCCATATTCAGTCCGCAGACAATTAAGTCCAGATTATGTTCAATCCAGCGTCATATTTTCTTAATTATTAAGGAGTCAGCATGAAAAAACTTGTTTCTGTTTTGGCGGTATTGATTATGGTCGTATCAGGGGCGGTCTTTGCGGACGTATTCGCCTCGCGGATCAAGGTCAGCAATCCGGATGGAAGTATCTTCGATGGAAAGTTCACAGATGGTACTGGATTAAAGGTTTCATATATCCTAAATGATACCGCGACCTCCGTTGAATTGAAGGTCTATAATGCTGCAACCAACGTTGCTGTCGCTTCAATAGTGTCTTCGGCCCAAGGCCGGGGAGCGAATTCAATCACGTGGACAGGGACAGGAGCTGTTGTTGGACAAAAATATTATGTAAAACTTCAAGCAACGCAAAAGCCGTGGTCGAGCGAAAAGCATAAAGCATTCTATTTTCAACAGACTGCCGATGCATCACCGTTGATCTCCCGTGGTATCTATACAAGAGGTGTTGATATCAATAATAATATGGATACCCGCGGATTTGGTTACTGGTATGCCAGTTGCTCTGATCCAGGTAATAACGACGGATATAAGCAGGGTACACTTCGGTACAATTCGGACGGATCTTTTGCCGGAACCGATGCTGATCATCCGCTTCTCGTAAATACGTTCGGTCTTGCCAATGGCGGGACTTTTGATTGGGGCGGAACCGCACCATGGACAGCTGCTGTGGACAGCAAAGGGAGAGTGTATCAGGTGAGCAACGGTGGAAACTTTGTCACACGCTTGGACAATGATTCGGCTGCGCCGAAAATTATTATACGTAACATTACTGCTCCACGTGGAATTTACGCCGTTGGTGAAGGTACGAATTTAAAATTGTATATCGCTGCCGATACGGTGGTATGGAGAGCGAATATCGGAACGAGCGACACGTTGACCACGCCGCTGCAATTGATCCTTGCCGCCGGTTCGTATGTGCGTGACGCGATCATCGATGACGGCGGATTTTTATTTGCTTCGATCAGAACGTCAGTCAGCGGTGTTGCTCCGGGATATGTTGAACGGTTCGACATCAGCGGTACGCTTCCGAAGAGAAGAGCAGATGCATCATTTTCAGTGGCACACTCAACCGGCCTTCCGGTCTGTTTTGCTTTGGAACATGGTCCCGACCGGAATTCATCCGCAGATGATACGGTCTACTATAGCATTCGCGGTGCCAGCGGCAACGATACAAATAATATCGGCATTCAACAGATCACCAACATCGACGATGCCTTTCCGGAAGCAAAACGCATCTTCAAATCCGGCGATGTCCCCGGAAGTTTGGGTGGAAATAATAATGCCAATGCGGATATTGCGTTGGACTGGGGCGGAAATCTCATCTGGTTCGAGAATGCGAATGAAGAGATCTTTATGGTCGCTCCGCCGCGTTCGGCAGCAGCGGTTACTCGCGTGACAAAAGGATATGATACAATTTCCGTCTCTAATTCACTCTCTGTTGCATCAGGCAATGGAATTCCCGCTGAATTTGTGCTGCATCAGAACTATCCGAATCCGTTCAACCCTTCCACAATGATCAGCTATTCCATGCCGGTCAGCGGTAAAGTGAACGTTACAGTGTATGATCTTCTCGGGAATGTCGTCACAGAATTGTTTAATGGCGACGCACAGCAGGGATATAATTCCATCATATGGAACGCATCCAATTCACTCGGAGCGAAGGTCTCTAGCGGAATGTATCTCTATCGTATTACGGCACAACTGAACGATGGACTTTCATTTGCTGATACAAAACGGATGCTGTTATTGAAGTAATTTTTTGGTACACTCATCCCGTTCCGCTGTTCAGTGCGGGACGGGATTTTTTTATTTATAAGGGGTCCCATGAAAATCATTCACTTTCTTATAGCGTGTGTTATGATCACTCAATTAATGGAAGCACAATTCTCAAAGCAACTCTTCGATTCCTACAGACAATATCAATTCAACGGGATCTCATCCAGACGGTTCAAACATGCCGAGCTGCTCACACATCTGGAGACCGTCAAACGTTTGCTCGGCGAACTGATCAGTGTGGAAAAGATCGGAGAATCGGCGGAACATCGGTCCATCAATCTGCTGAGACTCGGTTCGGGAAAGACGAAGATATTCCTTTGGTCCCAAATGCACGGTGATGAGCCGACGGCCACCATGGCGCTGTTCGATCTTCTCAATTATATTTCGCTCAACAGAAATTCTGCAGAAGTAAAGAGGATCCTTTCCGAAACCACACTGCTCATCATCCCCATGCTCAATCCGGACGGAGCCGAACGGTTCCAGCGGCGCACATCGCAGGGGATTGATATGAACCGGGATGCTATGCGGCTGCAGACACCCGAAGCGCGCATCTTGAAGGAGACGCGAGACAGATTCATTCCGGAGATAGGATTCAATCTGCATGATCAGGATCCGCGGTATTCAGTAGGGGATAAAGGAACCGTGGCCGTGATCTCGTTGCTCGCACCTGCATATAATGTGGAAAAGACAGACAATGAAGTGCGCACACGCGCAAAGAAAGTTGCCTCGGAATTGAATAGAGTCCTTCAGCAATTCGTTCCGGACCATATCGGAAAGTATGATGATTCATTCGAACCGCGTGCGTTCGGTGATAATATTCAGAAATGGGGGACCAGTGTTGTGTTGATTGAAAGCGGCGGGT
>CAIVNT010000327.1 GCA_903907305.1 uncultured Ignavibacteriota bacterium | reverse complement strand
TAATGTAGTCGGGAGTCCGGAGCAGCATGGCAAATATCATTGAATAAAGTGCGGATTGGTCCATCTCGCTGATGGAATACTTTCTTCCGTATTCAATGATCGTCTTCAGGATGGTGAATCCCTGTTTATTATAAACGGTCAACTGCGGAGTTCCGACCGTCACAGCGGCTTTCTTCATAAAAGAAGGATACGACACCAGCCATTCGAACACCTGCATTCCCCCCATCGATCCGCCGACGATCCCGTGCAGCTGTGTGATGCCGAATTCTTTCTTCACCATCCGGTATTGCGAATTGACCATATCGTGGATCGTAATGGCGGGAAATCGTTCTCCCGGTTGCCGCCGGCTGTTGGAGGGCGACGATGACACGCCGTCGCACAACGCATCAGCGGCGATCACAAAATATTTCGTCGTATCGGGATATCCTCCGGGTCCGAGCGAACCTTCAAGATCGGCACTCTTTCCCATATACCATGTACAGTAGAGGATCCCGTTCGTCCGTTCGGAATTCAGCTCGCCGAATGTTCGGAATCCCACCGAACAATCATACAACGTGTCACCCTTTTCCAATGCCAGATCTCCGATGGAAGAATATCTCTGCACTGAACGTGACGATGCCGTTGTAATGCCAACGATGATCACGAAAAATATAATGATGAAGAATTTCATTCGGCACTCACAAAAATATGAATGGACAATCATTGGAAAGAATGATCACCCAAGTGCACAGCAGCATCAGGGATGGATCCTTTAAACATCAGTATCTGTTTTCAACGGATGGTGACCGCAAAAAAATAATTGCAAAGAAAAACAGTGGTGTGCCATTATGGACGAACAAGATTTGAGATTGTAGAGAAGTTTCTTTCAAGAAGCAACCCACCCGGAGAGATAAGGATTGGTCCATCTTGTGTCCGCGGGATACAGTTTCAGGAGGAGGAGGAGGAGGAACGGCTATTGATCGGGAGTCATATTTTCATGCGCGACAAATGCGCGCAGTCCAGTATCGATCCCCCGGATATGGTCCAGCAGCCAATTGATGAGTTCTTTATAGACACGTTCTGCAAAATCCTTCGAAGGATTTTCCCTGTATTCATGCTGAAATGCTTTCAGCCGCTCGATAAAGACGCAGTGCGCTTTTTTGTTCTTTTCACCGAACGGACATTTCGTCCGTGCCATACATTCTTCCTCACGCTCAAAATGCCATTCCGTATAATGATAGAGCAGTTGAAGGATCTCGTTCATCTTTGCCGGTGTCTCTGCTTTTTCGATCGCATCAGCAAGTTCGTTGATGATATCGATCAGCATCCGATGCTGGTTATCGGTTGGGAGATGTCCCGTGGAGAGATCATCACTCCACTGTATTTTTAATGAATGTTTCTCCATAGAACGGTTTTTTCGGGAATTATGGTCAGCGGCATCAAATGAAGGAATATTATCCACCATCAATGTATCAAATATTTTTAAAATACAAAGAGCGGAATTGCTTCCGCTCTCATTAGAATACTTTAATGGATATCTTCCGATCACTTCAATCGAAGGGATCTCTCACGGATCGGCGCGAATTCGCTTCCGCTGTTCCAGTAGGGCATCTCGATGATATTGACAACGCGCCATGCTACGCGGATCACGATCTCGCCCTGCTGCAGTGCTCCGTCGTAATTCCAATCCGGCGAGATCTCATCGCTCGGCTGATGATAATTCTTTCCACCCCGTTCATGCATCGTTCGGACGAATGCGGTATCGACACCGACGAATGTTCTTCCGCCGCCCATGGACATGGATGGAATTCCGACCTTCGCAAAGCTAAAATGATCGCTCCTGAAGAATCCTCCCTGTTCCGGCGCCATATCCGGTAAGATGGAAAGCCCAAGGTCTTTCGCGATGACTGACAGATCATTCCCTAACGATGAACGGTCGCTCCCCTGCCAGGAAATATCCGACGTCCGTCCGATCACGTTGATCACGTCGGTATTGATGTTGGCGGCGATCTTCTTTGCGGGAACGGTCGGATTATTCGCGAAATACTTCGAACCAAGTAATCCCTGCTCTTCCGCTGCCACGGCGGCGAAGAGCATGGACCGTTTCGGTCTTTCTTTCAATCCCGCAAAGGTCTCCGCCAGCGTGATCATCAGCGATGTTCCCGAGGCATTGTCCGCCGCTCCATTATAGATGGAGTCGCCGTTGATCGGGCGACCGATGCCGAAATGATCATAGTGTGCGGTGAAGATAACATATTGGTCTTTCAGCAGAGGATCACTCCCCTCAACTTTGCCGATGATGTTGTTCGTCTCGATCCTTTTCACCGTAGACCGAAGATTGCCATTCATGGTAATACCGAGCGGGATCGGTTTGAAGGTCCGCTGTTCCGCAAGTTTCGTCAGAGAATCGAGTGAATATCCTGCCAACGCAAAATATTTCCTCGTCGCTTCCTCTGTCGTCCACGCTTTCAGACTGAGTCTGTTCCCTCCCTTTTTCTCATCCAGGTCGAACATCTCCCTGCTCCACGAATTCTGGATCACCTCATACCGGTATCCCGCGGACGCCGTGGTATGAATAACGATCGC
>CAIVNT010000326.1 GCA_903907305.1 uncultured Ignavibacteriota bacterium | reverse complement strand
GGATGTTCGTCCCCATTGCGCCGTCAAATACGACGATCTTCTCTTGTAATACTTGTTCGAATGTTTTATTCATATTTATTTTGGTGAGACAAGCATTCTTGCTTGTCCGTATTGGTCAAACAAGAATGTTTGACCACGTTGGTACGCTCTACAATGAAAAACCCCGACAACATAGGAACATGCGTCGGGGTACAATATTGGTGCTACCGTCGACGCTTTAGCATTTTCCACTTGTAGTGGCTGCAGGACCGCCAAAATATCAAAAAGGAGATTGGCGAACTGCATGTGGCGGGCAAGCTGTCGTTTTCAAATCGCCACTGGTATAATTTACGGAAGTTCCCTATGAATTACAACAAACACAAGTTCCCAAGTCACTTGTTAACGGCTGCAAAAGGGTGAATAGTGATGCATATGAGGGGTCATGAAAGATCCATTAACTGTATTTTACCTTTTATGATACGAATGATACACAGTACCCTTGAAAATAAGTCCGGATTTTGAGAGTGCAAATATTTCAAATTGATTTCCTATGGTTAGTGCAGTAATGGACGTATCGCTGATACCAACGTTCTCTTTCGCCCAGGATCTACCATTATTTCGCGAAACGAAAATTCCGTGTGTTGTTGAAGAAGCGACAATATTGTTATTCCTATCTGACACAACATATTGAATTCCCTGCAGAATAAAATATTCATATATACTATCGGCATAATTCAAAGAGAGAAAATCCCGAGACGGAACGGCATTCCACATATCAACAACACTCCAATGCTTACCGGAGTCAGGCGAAACGGTGAGATAATTCGTTGCCGAATATATCTTCCCGTCATTGGAATATAATATCGAATTATTATGATCCAATCGGAAAGAGTCTCTCATTGATATGAACCACAGGGGTATATTGTATGCTGTATCCATTGATCGAGGAGGGAATGATGTAGCAACGATCTTTGCAGCGGAACGTGTTGAGTCGAACATCAGAACATAGCCGGAAATCCGTTCTGTAACAACAGTATCGATCGTTTTCCAGTTCTTTCCTCCATCCAGCGATCGATGCACTTTGTTCTTCGCATTGGATCCGTTCCGATCATAGACAATCAGAGCGCCGTTATTGTCGACAAAGAATCTGCATGATCGAATGGATCCGACATATTTCCCCGATTTTGCCCAATGCATAGTCTGCGGGAAACACAACGAAATGAAAAAAGAGCAACCAATAAATATTTTGACGGCATTCTTCATTTGGCAGGTTCGGTCAACATTCCGTTGCACTCAGAGCAAGACCGGCTTCGGATGTTTCCTTATATTTTTTAGACATGTCATCCCCCGTCGCTTTCATCACTTTAATGACCGAATCGAGGGAAATCTTTTGGTATGCATGATTTCCGGATGAAGCAAGAAGATATGCGTTGTAGGCTTTCACAGCACCCATCGCGTTCCGCTCGATACAAGGTATCTGCACATATCCGCCAATCGGATCGCAGGTCATACCGAGATGATGCTCAATGGCGATCTCTGCAGCAGCTTCGATGGTGTTGATGTCACAACCTGCACAATACGAAAGCATCGCCGCTCCCATCGCACTCGCGGTTCCGATCTCTCCCATACATCCCATCTCCGCACCGGAAATGCTCGCATTATGTTTCACCAGAAATCCTATCGCCGCAGCCGTCAGCATTCCATCGCGCAGTTTCTGAAGATCGTAATGATAATGGTTCTTCATCAAATAGGTTAGTCCGGGAATAACGCCGGATGCTCCGCTCGTGGGAGCGGTGACAACGATATTTCCCGCCGCATTCTCTTCGGATGCTGCTTCACAATATGCATTCAGAAAAATAAGGAATGAATCCTGCGCCCTCGCCATCTCCTGCGCTTTCTTATAGAGTGAAGCTGCTTTGCGGTTCAATTTGATGGAGCCGGGAAGTTCACCCTCTGCGGTTAGACCGCGTTTCACCGCTTCGTGCATGAAATTGATCACTGCATCGAGTTTCGCCTGGATCGCACCGCGGGTGAGTTCTGAGATCGACATCTCATTTCGCAGGATCAGTTCCGGCAGCGAAATATTCTCCTGCTGAAGATGGTCTTTCAGATCGTTCATGGAAGAGAATGCAAACTCGGGATGCTTGACAAACTTTTCTGCAGCCGTTTCACCCTTACGGCGGATAAATCCTCCGCCGATGGAATAATACTCTTCTTCAGTGATGAGGACGATCCCATTCATCAACCGAAGATGAAGTGTGTTGGGATGACTGAACTGGAGTTTTCCGCGTTCGAATTGAATGTTCTTTGTTGAGAATTGCAGAGAATGCGTGCCGATCGAGATCGCATAGGTCTGGTCACCGGACATCAATTTCGAGAACCATTGAGGTTCACATTCTTCCGGAAGTTTACCAAGGAGTCCGGCCGTGATAGCCCGGTCCGTGCCGTGACCTTTCCCTGTGGCAGCGAGCGAACCGTAGAGTATCACATCAATGGATGTTGCCAAAGAAATGATATTCGCCGGGAGCTGACGAATGCGATGGAGAAAATCATATGCAGCCTTCATCGGACCGATCGTGTGGGAACTGGATGGTCCCGGGCCGACTTTAAAGAGATCGAAGATGGATGTCGTGATCGGTTCTGCAGAAATCATGTAAAAAAAAATAATATTGGATATTAAAAAGGCCGTCATCCAGAGGAACTTTCCCGGATTCTTTGTCACGTTTCGCGTGATGAAGAATGACCACCGTTGCTACATTGTTGACAGTTTTTTTCGTGCGGATTCGAACTCGTTCATCATTCTATTCACTACGTCGGCTGCGGAGATAATATCATGGACCAGACCTGAACTCTGCCCCATTTCCATCTCTCCTTCTTCCCAATTCCCTTCGAAGATCCCTTTTCGTTCACGTCCTTTCGCGTGGAGTTCCATCATCCGCTCGCGGGTCATCCCTTTTTGTGTCTCTTCTTTCTGCACCTGTTCCATGAACGGATTCTTTAGAGCGCGGACAGGAAGGATATTTCGATAGGTCAGGATCGTATCTCCGTCCTTCGCATCGACGATCTTTTGTTTGTAGATCTCGTGTGCTGAAGATTCAATTGTCGCGGCGAATCGTGTTCCCACCTGCACCGCTTCTGCTCCTAATGCAAATGCTGCCAGCATCGTTCGTCCATCGGCAATTCCACCGGCCGCGATCACCGGAATTTTTACGGCATCGACTATCTGCGGGATCAACGACAATGTTGTGATCTCTTCCAATCCGTTATGACCGCCTGCTTCGAAACCTTCTGCAGCGACAGCATCGCAGCCGACCTCCTGCGCCTTCAGTGCCTGCTTCACGTTCGCAACAACGTGCACGACAACGCAGCCCGCATTCTTGAATTTTTCGATATGTCTGCCGGGATGTCCCGCAGAAGTGAATACGATCTTCACATTCTGTGAAATGATAACGTTGATCAGATCGCCGATGTCGCCCCGCAGCAACGGGATGTTCACCCCAAATGGATGTGAAGTTGCAGAAGAAGTTTTCTGAAGATGTTCAAGAAGAAGTTCGGATTTCATTGAACCTGCACCAACGATGCCGAGTCCGCCCGCATTCGACACAGCGGAGGCAAGTTTCCATCCCGAGACCCAGACCATACCGGCCTGGATGATAGGAACCTGAATGTTGAATAGATCGGTTACTCGAGTGGTCATTGCGGGGATCAATTATTATGGATCGGATGATCGACATCCTGTTCGTGGTGTGACGTAAAGAGAGAGAACTTATAAAATGTCATACCGGCATTCCCCGGAATGAATTTCACCGCATGATGTTCCTTTGATGTCGCATGAAAGAGCGAAAAGAACTGCGGCTCCCAAACAGAGACGACCGAATTTCCCTTGGCGTCGAGCTTCACATCCTGTCCCATCTGTTCCACATGCAGCTGCGCTTCGTCCGTTCTCATTCGGAGAGAATTTTTTTCATTGCTGCCGACGAGCACGTCGATATTCTCACCGGCACTCGTGCAGATCAGGTAACCTTCATTCGGTTCGCCTTCGTAGTGGATTGCATTGCGATCCGCACGCCAGATACCATGTGCGTAGAATTTTCCTTCAACGTAGATTCCCGGATCGCGGTATTCAGCGGCGAGTTCCGGACTGTAGCCTTCGGTATTGCCAAGTGAACCGTGGATATAACCGGTGCTCAGTTCAATTGCAGATTCTTCCCACGATCGTTCCGATTCGATGGACTGCAGCATCGGCAGCTCTCCGAAAAATCCTGACTGACGGAGAAGATATTGAATGGAACGCTCGAGCCGTGAAACGGAGAATGATTCTGAAACGACATCGTAGATATTCCCGTTGCCGCTGATGAGGACGAGCGTAGGGAATTGAGATACGCGATATGCTCCTGCGATGAGACGGTCATTATCCGAAACATTCGGGAATTCAACGGAATGTTTCTTCAGGAACTCTTCGACTTTTTTCGGATTGGCAGCGAACGAGAATTCAGGAGAATGGATGCCGATACAGAGGAGTCCAAGTTCAGTGTATGTTGACCACCACTCTTTCATCAACGGAAGCAGACGCAGCGACGCAGGCGAAGAATAATTCCAAAAGAACAAAAGAACATTCTGCCCGTGAGCGGCGGCGATGGAAAGAGGCGCAGAGTTGAACCAATAGTCCCCGTACAGCTCAGGAGCTTTGGTCGTCTGTTGAACCTGCTGATATGCGTGTTTGAGTGATTTCACGATTTAAATATTTTGCAACCGTTCAATTAATAGAAAACAATTTACCTTTTGCCACAAAGGCACGAAAGCACAAAATTAGTTAGAAAAATACTCCCCACGAATTTTTTTATCTTTTGTGGGATTTTGTGTTTTAGTGTCTTTGTGGCGATTTGCTCTCTATTAATGAAACATTTTTGGAATTTACTGAGCAATAAAAATATCACTAAAATATAGAGAATGGACGAGGGAAGTGCAATGTTACCGGGCACTACTTCCCTTTTCCTTCGATCACCAGAACGAATTCCCCTTTTCTGTCCTCTTTTTCGAACTTTGCCGCAAGTTGCGGCGCCGTTCCGTGGAAGATCTCCTCGTCCGGCATGGTGAGATCGAAAGCGACGCAGATCCGACGGGTGGCACCGAACACTTCGGCGATATCTTTCATCAATGCAACAAGTCGGTACGGAGTATCCATTAAGATGATCGTCCGCAATTCGCGGCGCAGCTGCTGCAGTTCCACGAGTCTGCGCGGTCGTTTCGGCGAAAGCCATCCGTAGAAGACGAACTGGTCGATGGAGAATCCTGAAACGGTCAGCGCGGGCATCAAAGAAGAAGCACCGGGAATAGGAACAACTTTGATCCCTTCCTCCACCGCTTTACGAACGAGCAGCTGTCCGGGATCGGAGAAGACGGGTGTTCCGCAGTCCGAAACGATCGCCACACTTTTCCCATTCTTCAAGTGATCGAGAATGATGAACGTGGAAGCAGCTTCATTATGTTCGTTCAGACTCTCTACCGGTTTTTCAATACCGTAATGACGGAGCAGTCGG
>CAIVNT010000325.1 GCA_903907305.1 uncultured Ignavibacteriota bacterium | reverse complement strand
GATCACTTCAAAGATGCTCGCAAGCCACATATAGACATCGTAAGCAAGATGTCGATACTGACGCGCAAGTTTTTCGCCGAACAGGATCAACTCATCGGAACCAAGCGAATCATTCCAGAATAGTATCCGGTACAATTCCACATCATCGATCCCCTGATGCAATGCATCACTAAATGCATCGAACAGTTCGTTGAAGTTCTTTGATTCGTTGAAGATATGTCGGATTTCCGTTCGAGAAAGCATCACCGTCTTTGATTATTCAAAAAGAAAATAACGAATGGGAACCGCAGAAGCAATAATGCAATTCGTGTTCAACATTCCCTTTTGTCCGTTTTATCCCGCTGGATGTGTCTAAAATAATAACGGGATGACCGTTGCAACGATCATCCCGCAGAAGTGAATTCCTGAGCTTATTTTTGCAGGATCATTTTCTTGGTGGCAGTGAAGTTCCCCGAAGACATTCGATAGAAATATACTCCGCTGGAGAAATGTGATGCATTCCAGTCAAGTGAATACGATCCGGCATTTAATTCCTTATTCAGGATCGTGATGACTTCCCTTCCCAGAATATCAAAGATCGAAACAGTGACCAGTCCTTTTAACGCAACAGTGAATTGGATCTGCGTTGAAGGATTAAACGGATTCGGATAGTTCTGCGACAATGAATATGAATTCGGCGTCATTCCGTTGGTTTCCTGAACACTCAGCAGCACACCCGTTCCGCCGGCATCGGTATAGCGCGGCGAGAATTCCTGCAGATACAGATTTGCAATCCTTCTGCTGCGGATGATGACAGTGTTTTCATTGTTTGAATTCTCTGCGGCACTGCTCCAATTATGCGATCCGGTCAACACATACTGCAGTGAATCCGGAGAATCAGCATCGATGATCGCATATTTGTGATGGAATAATCCGGGAACATTCGCTTTCAAATGGATATCTACTCCTTGCGCAAACAGTGTGTCATACTGCGAACCGGAATCCGTACGATTATCAACAACACCGCGGATCTTTACGCCCGCTTTCTTCTTCGCAACAAGAGCATTTGCAATATCACTTCGCGTAAATGTCAACAGTGCCAAATTCACGGAATACTTTGCTTTGTTCACTGTCTTGATGATCTGAGCATTGGTCCGGTCAGAAGGACTAAAATACGATTCCACCGGTGTTCCTTTGATCATGAAGAAGTGCGGCGTATTGTCATATTTCCGTGCACCGAACCGCGATGCCGCTCCGCTCGGAGTTTCGGTGTTGCTTCCCCACATCTCCTCGAATTCAACGGTATACGCATTCGCGAGGGACTTGTCCTGCACTTCCATAAGATTCTGTGCATCATTATCTGTTCCCGGGTCTGTTGCATTCCACGAACCGAACATGACCCAGTCATCCGTATCCGAAGTTGTATCACGGTTATCAATGATAAGGAATTTATTATGCATCAAACCTACACCGGCATTGATGGCATCAAAGCCGTCATCGATCAGCGGCACGCTTGCATTCTTCAATGTCGCCCACGGTGCAGTGGACTGATTGTCCTTCTCTCCGATCACACGAACTCTCACTCCTCTATTCTTCGCCGCCACCAACGCATTGGCAATGTTCGAGCCGACTGTTCCGCTTAAACTGTAGAGTGCAACATCGATGGATCCCGTGGCTGCATTGATCCGGTTGATCGCTTTTGTAGAAAGATTTGCCGTCTGTGCATTTTCGCCCCGAGCAAGCGCTGTATTGACACTCCGGCTGAAATACACATTCATTATTCCGGAAGAATTCAGGGATGAAGTTGAAACGATATAATCGGAAGTGTTTGTTGATCCCCCTTGGTTTGCCGAGACCAATTTCGTGTGATAGATCGTTGCAGGCTGCAGACCGCTCAGAGTTATCTGATGATTGATCACTTGATTTGTATCGGTCACTTGATCGCCGTACGCGGTCGTCTTTCCGAAAATGATCGATGAGTTGCCGGGAACATCCGTCACCCATTTGAACGTAATTCCTGATACAGAAATATCGGATTCATACGGCATCGGGGAAAGGATCCTCGGTCCGTTCCCTTCCGGAATCACGTCATCGATCGAGCGGGGAAGCAATTGATAGATCGTCACACCCGACGAAACGAACTCTCCGACAACGCCCACCATATCAAATTTTCCTGTTGGTGTCGGTGTATTCGCAAGATTCACTCTGGAACTGATCCTCGTCTGCATCACAGCAGTTGGGTCTGTAATGTTATAATTTGTTCCGCTCGCCGTCGTCGCCCATGATGCGGCGGGTTGACCTGCAGTTGTTGCAACGGCAGTAATCCCGTTCACGCGGACAAGTTTTGCTTCATAGAGCTCCACTGCAGTTGGTACCTGTGCATTGATCTGACTTGCAGTAAGAACAAGAGTGTCAACAGGGTTCCCTTCGGATAGTTTTTCCACCAGTGTGCACGGTGCAAATTCAAATAGACCGCCGAACGGTGCGATCTTTCCAAGGATCACCACTTCATCGCCGCGCTGTACGTTATTCGAAACGCTGGAATCGAATAGAGCCATACCGGTGACTGCATCTTGCAGGTAAGAAGGACCGCCGAATTCTCCCGCTACTGTGATTACCCCTTTTGTCACAGCCCATTTGCCGAATAATGTGTGGACTCCGTTCGCTTCTTTCTTCTTAACCATTGCGATGGAACGGGGTGAACCGTAGACAAGCATCAGAGGCTGACCGGCGATCCCGGAGAATGTTACGCTCTCCTTGCTGGACTGCACATTCAATGAGAACTCATCAGTCGAATCAGATGCGGTAACGGAAGGAATCGTGATGACAACGCTGTCCGTTCCGACAACACTCAAACTCTTAAAGATGATTGTATCTCCGGAAACGGTCTTTGAAACGGTTACAGGAAGCACAGTAATTGTAGCCGCTGTCCAGTTAAACAATGCCGGTTTCACGATTCTCAGTCCACGGATCGTATCTGCAACGGATTTGAATGTTAACGTAAGAGTTGTGGGAGAATTGAATTTCCACCGTGCCGGTGAAATACTTGCATTTCCCGGATTGGCGGGATCTGTTGCATAGGGATTTTTTTCGATT
>CAIVNT010000324.1 GCA_903907305.1 uncultured Ignavibacteriota bacterium | reverse complement strand
GGCAAAAAACGCGTCATCGCCGAGACCGGCGCCGGCCAGCATGGCGTCGCCACTGCCACCATCGCCGCCCGTTATGGCATGGAGTGCGTGGTCTACATGGGCGCCGAGGACATCAAGCGCCAGGCACAGAACGTCTACCGCATGAAACTGCTCGGCGCCTCGGTGGTGCCGGTTGAATCGGGATCGAAGACGCTCAAAGACGCGCTCAACGAAGCAATGCGCGACTGGGTGACCAATGTTGAAAGCACCTTTTACATTATCGGCACCGTGGCCGGTCCGCATCCGTATCCGATGATGGTGCGCGATTTCCAGTCTGTGATCGGAATTGAAACTCGAAAGCAGATTCTCGAAAGCGAACAGCGTATGCCCGATGCCGTTATTGCATGTGTCGGCGGCGGCAGTAATGCGATGGGAATGTTCTATCCATTCCTGAATGACACTCCTCAGGTGAAATTGATCGGTGTTGAAGCGGCCGGATATGGACTCGATTCAGGAAAACATTCGGCAGCACTCGCAAAAGGAAAACGTGGCGTGCTCCATGGTTCCATGCAGTATCTTCTGCAGGATGAGAATGGACAGATCGAGATCGCTCATTCCATTTCCGCAGGATTGGATTATCCGGGGGTTGGACCTGAACATTGTTATTTGAAGGACAATCATTTCGTTGAATACGTATCTATCACTGATACGGAAGCATTGGACGCACTGCAGCTGCTTGCCAGGAAAGAAGGGATCATTCCCGCTCTTGAATCATCGCATGCTGTAGCGTATGCCATGAAACTTGCTCCATCGATGGATAAGGAACAGATCGTGATCGTGAATCTTTCCGGACGGGGAGATAAGGATCTCGGTACGGTCATGAAAGAACTTAAGATCTAGTTCCATGAAATTATCGATTATCATTACATCATGGAATACCGAACGACTGCTTCGTGCGTGTCTCACGTCCATTGCAAATTTCCCACCATCATGTCCATTTGAAACGATCGTTGTTGACAATGCGTCAAAAGACGGTTCGGTAAAGATGATACGTTCTGAATTCCCATCCGTCACACTCATCGAATATCCAAAAAATTCAGGGTATGCAGGGGGGAACAATATCGGTTTTCAGAGATCCTCCGGAGAGTATATCCTTCTGCTCGGAAGCGATACAGAAGTAACCGAAAATGCTATACAGCAGATGATGGAATATTTGGATTTCCGAAAAGAGACCGGGATCGTTTCGTGCAGACTTCACTATCCAAACGGTGAGATCCAGCGATCGTGCAAGCGGTTTCCGACAGTGCTGAATGCCGTGGCAATGTATTGCTCGCTCCATTTCCTGAATAAGAATTATCTGATGACGAAGTTCGATCACTTATCCATTCGCGAAGTGGATCAGCCGGATGCCACATGTGTAATAATCAAAAGGGAAGCACTTGATACGTTCATTTTTGACGAACAGTATTCCATCTTATATAACGATGTTGACCTTTGCCAGCGTGTGAAGCGGAAAGGTTGGAAGATCGTGTTCCTTCCCGATGCTGTTGTAATGCACCATGGAAGCCAAAGTACAAAACAAGCGTCGCCGAATGTGCGGTTGGTGATGTATCAGAATATCCTGCGGTATTATCAATCCTATTTCGGCTTGCCTGCACGGATCATTCTTGCACCGATTCTTTTTATCCGCTATTCCATTGCATCGCATTCGCTGAACGGATTTAGTTTGTTGTATTCACTTTCGAAAGGATCCCTGTCATGATCGGGGAAGAGATCCGCGCATCAGTATTCCGTGATACCACGACATTGTACCACTCCATGCCGGAGAATGCCGTTGCAAAACAATTGATCGCATTCACCAAAAAACATGCAGGGAAGAAGATCCTGGATATGGGATGTGCGACCGGGAATTATTCCGTTGTGCTGAAGAATATGGGATACGATGTAAAAGGGGCGGACGTGAATCCTGCCTATGTTCAGCGCGCCCGTGAACGGGGGATCGATGCAGTGCAGATCGATAATGGGATACCGTTCCCGGACAAATCTTTCGATACGGTGATCTGCTATGAAGTGATCGAACATGTGCCGGACCTGAAGCCGCTCTTTACCGAAGCAAAACGTCTCGCAGCAAAGAACATTCTTTTTACCACGCCGAATTCAGAATTTGTTGATGAACTCGCGCGGCAGGGACTGCTGTATGAACATTTTGCGGAACTGGACCATAAGAATTTTTTTACAAGAAATACTCTTGCTAACGAATTGAATAAATATTTCTCAGATGTTTACATAAAAAAAGGGGACGGTATCAGTCCTTTTGCGTTGTTTGGTACGTCGTGGATCCGATTCGTCGGGAAAGTGCTGACGAAACTGGGCATCATCCGTCCGAAATACCATTTTCGTCTCTTTGCTGTCTGTACTCCATAATCTTTATTCTTTACGATGATCAATTTCATTCGAAAGTATTTTACGGAAGGAAATGAACGCAGCATGCGTGCGAAGAAGCATATCCTTTTGTCATTCTTCATCCGTGGCGGATCGATCGGTATCAGTCTTCTGCTGGTTCCGCTTACACTCCATGCGATCTCTTCAACGGAATACGGCGTTTGGCTGACCATCAGTTCGTTCATCGGCTGGTTCTCGTTCTTCGACATCGGACTGGGGAATGGACTTCGGAATAAATTCACTGAAGCTATGGCAAAGGACGATCATCGTATTGCGCGTGAATACGTCAGCACAACATACGCTCTGTTGACCGTTATCATGTCCTGTATCGGGATACTATTCTTCATTGTCAATACCTTCACCTCCTGGACTTCCGTCTTCAACGCTTCAGAGATACTCGCGCCGGAATTGAAAATTCTCCTCCCTGCAGTATTCCTTTTATTTTCTGTGCAGTTCATTATCCAACTTATCACAACAATTCTGACAGCGGATCAGCGGCCTGCGGTCAGCAATATCCTTGGTCTGTTCGGAAGTATCATCACACTGAGCGGTATTTATCTTCTGAAACAATTCTCTATACCAACACTGCTGAATGTGGGATTGGTATTCACCGCCTCACCAGTGATAGTATTGATCATTGCTCATCTCTATTTTTATTCCACAACATATGCAAAACTTTCACCATCCCTGCGGTTCGTGAAATTAGCGCACGCGAAAGAGCTCGCAAATTTAGGTTCACAGTTCTTCGTTATTCAAATTGCCGTGCTCATTCTTTTCTCGACCAGTAATATGATCATCGCCCATTATCTTGGTCCGCAGGAAGTGACATCGTATAACATTGCACTCAAGTATTTCGGCATCCTCAATTCTATCTTCGTCCTGATCGCAACACCGTTCTGGTCTGCAATTACAGATGCCTACCACAAGAACGACATTGAATGGATCCGACGCTCCATAAAAACACTTATTTCTGTTTGGATGATCCTTGTACTGTGTGCAGTGATCATGCTTTTCGCAGCGGATACAGCATACAGATTCTGGGTGGGAAACGCTGTGACCATACCGTTCAGTGTATCGTCGGCACTTGCCATTTTCGTCATCCTTTCAAATTGGAATTCGATCTTTGCGACTTTTTTGAACGGCACGGGAAAGATCCGTCTTCAACTGTACAGTGCCATCGTTGTCAGCGTGATCAATATTCCGCTTTCCATTTATCTCACACAACAATTTGGATTGCCGGGAGTGATCCTTGGAACGATCTGCTGCGTCGCGGTCGGTTCCGTATGGGCGCCGATCCAATATTATAAACTGATCAATAATACAGCGGCAGGTTTATGGGCGAAATGACGATGACATGCAAGATCTGCGAACATTCTGCTGAGAAGAAATTCACAGCACGCGTGCTAAACAAATACGATGTTTCGTATTACCACTGCAGTGGATGTGGTTTTTTACAGACGGAGGAACCGTACTGGCTTCAGGAAGCGTATTCCGAATCAATCACTGTTTCGGATACCGGCATTCTGGAACGGAATCAATTATTTGCTACGCTGATCTCCATGCTATTGATGACACATTTCAATCCCAGAGCAAAATTCGTCGATTTTGCGGGAGGGTACGGTATCTTCACCAGACTTATGCGCGATATCGGTTTCGATTTTTATTGGACTGATCCGATGACGAAGAATCTTATTGCGAGAGGGTTTGAATATCAGGAATCTCTTGGACCGATTGAAGCGGTCACGACATTCGAAACTTTCGAACATCTTATCCAACCGTTGAGTGATATCGAGAAAATGCTGAAGCTCAGCAAGAATATCATTTTTTCCACGCACTTGCTCCCGGATCCGGTGCCTGGTCCCGGTGACTGGTGGTACTATGTGCTTGAACATGGGCAGCATGTTTCATTCTATTCGCAGAGGACATTGGAGTTCATAGCACGGAAATATTCTGTCAATTTCTATTCGTTCGGTTCATTCCATATGTTCACACCAATAAAGATCGATATGACCCTGCTGAAGTTTTTGTTTAGATTCCAGAAATACGGTATACGAAAATATCTGCTCCGTTCACTGAAGAGCAGAACAGAATCCGATTTCAATTCATTTCGTGCGGGGAACTGAGGACGACGATGAATGTATTATTCGATGATCAGATATTCCATTATCAGCAATTTGGCGGTATCTCTCGCTATTTCTTCGAGTTATTTATCCGCTTCGATCAACCGAATGAAGTC
>CAIVNT010000323.1 GCA_903907305.1 uncultured Ignavibacteriota bacterium | reverse complement strand
TTCTCCATTTTCATCGCTTCAACGATAAGGATCCCCTCTCCCGCCGCTACCGATGTTCCTTCCTGTTTCAACACTTTTGTGATCATCCCCGGCATGGGAGCGCGAAGAGTGACCGCATGCGAGGTCGAGCCGGAATCCTTCAGCAGTTTTCTGGAAAGTCTATCACGTTCCGTTTCACGTTCGATCGGGAATATGAAATTATTAACAGTTGAAGTTCCACCTTCTCCCGAACCGGTCAGGAACAGATGAATTGACCGACCTTCCACAATAACGCTGAATTCTCCTTTGGAAATCATATGAATATCCGCGTTCACAGTTGATCCTTTTGAATCGGTCAAAATTCGTCGGACCTCGTCGAAAGAGAATGTATATTCACCGATGATAATCGTTGTATTATTCATTTCGGCGTTGTTGTTTCCATTTTGATTCAGGGTAACGGTTTGTATTTATGATATCGTGCTTATCCGGCAGCTGAACTTCCGATACTAATGCTGAAGCGATGGCTGTACTTTCCGGGAGACTCAATTTGCTTTCGGGACCCAGATAGTGTTTTGCCACAAAATTGATATCATAAGTACCATTGACGAATTCAGGATGATACATGACCAGTTCACAGAACGGAATGGTCGTTTTCACACCATTTATTTTATACTCGCGAAGTGCGCGCTTCATCTTTTCGATGGCTTCTGTCCTGTCGCGTCCAAGCACCACTAATTTAGCGATCATGGGATCGTAATACATCGTGATCTCTGAACCGACACGGATACCTGAGTCGTTTCGAACTCCTAATCCTTCACTTGGTTGATAATGAGTTATCGTTCCTGTGGAAGGAAGGAAATTGTTATCATATTCTTCAGCGTAGATACGGCATTCAATGGCATGACCGTGGATCGATACTTCATTCTGTGTGAACGACAACTTCTCTCCTTGTGCAATTCTTATCTGTTCCTTGATGATGTCGAGTCCATAGACCATCTCGGTAATGGGATGCTCTACCTGAACTCGTGTATTTACTTCAAGGAAATAGAAATTCTTTTGATCATCGAGCAGGAATTCCATAGTTCCTGCATTTACATACCCTGCAGCTTTTGCAATATCAACAGCTGTGGAGCCCATCCTTGCCCGTAAATCAGCAGTAAGGGCCATGCTAGGGCATTCTTCGACCACTTTTTGATGCCTGCGCTGAACCGAACATTCCCGTTCTCCAAGGTGAATGACATTACCGTGGGTATCGGCGAGAATTTGAATTTCGATATGTTTCGGATTAACGATATACTTTTCGATATAAACGCTGTCATCGGAAAAAGATTTTAAGGCTTCGTTCTTCGCCCGATCAATTGCATTATTTAACTCTTCCACTGAATCTACACGCCGCATTCCTTTACCGCCGCCGCCGCCTGATGCTTTGATCAAAACAGGAAATCCAATAGAAGAAGCCACCGTAATTGCTTCATCTAAGTTATTGATAGGCTTGGTCGTTCCGGGGACTATCGGAATGTTCTTCTTTAACAATAAATCACGCGCAGAGGTTTTACTGCCGAGCAGTCCAATCGTTTCTGACCGAGGGCCGATAAAAATGAATCCTGCATGAGTAACGGATTTGGCGAAGAACTCTTTTTCGGAAAGGAATCCATATCCCGGATGAACTGCATCTACATTGGCCCGTTCTGCAATTTCGAGAATTTTCGCGACATCCAGATACGATTCGGCGGAAGTAACGCCATGTAAAGGATATGCTTCATCACATAACAATACATGAGGCGCCGTCCTGTCAGGGTCGGAGTATACAGCAACTGTCACAATACCCATCTCCTTTGCGGATCGATGGATGCGGACAGCAATCTCGCCGCGATTGGCGATCAGCATTTTATTTATCTTTTTCATGTTATGCTACTTCAACTATCGTCACACCTGCCCCGCCTTCATATCGTTCCCCAAAACGAAAGTTTTTTACTCGGGAATCATGCTGAAGGAATTCCTGTATCCTTTTTCGTAATGCACCTGTCCCATGCCCATGAATGATATCAATCCTATGCAGTCCTGTGAGAGTAGCATCATCTAAAAATTTATCAACAATCTCTACTGCTTCATCTCCGTATAATCCACGCAAATCTACTTCATTTGAGACCACTCTATCGCTTGAAAATGAAGATGTTGCATCGATCTTTCTCGCTTCTTTCTTCGAGACTGATTTTATATTGGAGATGTTCACTTTTGCTTTGATAGAATTGAACGCTACCTGTAGATTTCCGTTCTTATCAGGAAGCGAAAGGACCATTCCCGTCTGACCGCCTGAAATCAGAACGACCGAATCATTCAGTTTGATGTTGAAAGC
>CAIVNT010000322.1 GCA_903907305.1 uncultured Ignavibacteriota bacterium | reverse complement strand
TGCAAATAATAATGTTCATGCTGAGCAACCTGCCTGCCGACAAGGCAGGGATGTCGCTGCTAATAAATCCTTCGGCGCGTGCCGACGTGCCGGCCGGCAGGCAGGTAAACAACATCGGCATTAGTCCCATCCTGAGCAAGCGAGTCCGTTCTTTGGACGAGCGCGTCGAAGGATGACCAAAAAACACAAGCTAACTTAATTGAAGTGGCACTAGTTTGATAGTTCACGCATTAACTTTAGCAGCTGTGCGAGAGAAGTTTTTAAAATGTTATTGTAACACCATTGAAGCAAGGTGGAAGCACTATGCAGAACGTACCCTCTCCATACGGATGTGATTTTTTCGACGTCGATCATACGATCGTGGACGGAACGACCGGTCTGCAGTCCCTGCTGACAGGTATCGGATTAAGGATCCTTCCGCTGCGGGTGCTTTATTCCGTTCCGAAACTCATCTGGCAGTATAATTACGGCCGGTTCGATACCGGTGCAGCGACACAATATTTCCGGGATCTTGCAGGAATTCGCGAAGAAGATGTGATGAAGATCGGAGAAGTGAATTATCGAAAGCGAGTTCAGCCGGTGATTTTTAACGACGCGAAGAAATGCATTGAATATCGCCAATCCTTAGGGAGAACGATCGTCTTTCTAACCTCATCATTCTCACACCTCATCCAGCCTCTGGCAGAGGAACTTCACGTGGAGCACGTGCTGTCCAATAGACTGTTATACGACAACGGCCTGACAACGGGGTTCCTGCAGGAACCGTTCCTGTTTGGGAATGAGAAGTTGAGACAGTCGCTGATGTTCATGGAATCGCGGAACGTTTCACCGAACGATTGTTCGTTCTTCACGGACAGTCATAACGACCTGTCGCTGATGGAGGTAGTGGGAGAACCGGTAGCGGTTAATCCCGACAGCCGACTGAGAAAGATCGCGAGTAAACGTGACTGGAGCATTGAGAGATTCAGCAGGAAATAACTACGGTCGTTTAGTCGATATCTTACCACGTAAGACCATTCTCCTTCAGCCATTGCTGAACGTTCTTATCCCCGAGTTTAGCGGCATTCTTATAAGCCGCCACCTTTTTGTCGTTCTCCCCTTTTTTGTCATACGCATTTCCGAGATTAGCGTAGGCAACTGCGTGCTTCGGATTGTATTCGAGAGCTTTCGTATAGAGAAGAATTGCATCATCGAATTTTTTCTGGCTGAAATACACGACGCCTAAATTACTGTATGCATCTGCATAATTCTTTTTCAGTTCGATCGCTTTTTCGTAATACTGTGTCGCCCGATAGAGATTTCCTTTATTATAATAGATGATCCCGAGATTGTTGTATGCTTCCGCATTGTTCTCATCCTTATCGATCACGTTCTCAAATATCCGGACGGCCTTTTCAATATCCCCTTTCCCTTTATACGCATTTCCCAAAGCGATGAATGCCGATGAATATTCCGGAGTGATAATGACCGCCTTCTCCAAACACTGAATTGCTTTGTCAAAATTTCCGCGGAGACTGTACAAACTTCCCGCCTGAAAATAATTATCACTCTTGTTCGGATCCAGTTTTATCGCTTTTTCATATGACTGAATTGCGTTGTTCAGATCCTCCTTGCGGCGGTACATCGAACCGAGTACCCTGAACGTTTCCACACGGCGCGGATCCAATTCAGCCGCCTGTTCGTATGCTCGGATGCCGTTGTCAACATTCCCTTTTTTTGCGAACGCATCTCCCAGGTCTTTATACGGATCCGCTGAACGTGGATCCAGAACGATCGATCGTTGATAGAGCTGGATCGCCGAATCGACCTGGCCTTTGTTGTAATAGAAAAGTCCCAGGCGGTGGTACGCCTGCGCATGCTGAGGATCCAGTGCGATCACTTTTTTATAGAACTGCACAGCGTTATTCAACTCACCCTTGCTCATCCGGAGTTCAGCCATCGTAAAATTCGCTGCAATAGACGAGGGGTCGATAGTGAGCGCTTTTTGACAATAACGAAGAGCATTATTAACATCACCTTTTCGCTTCAGTGCAGCGGCAGCGTTTTGATTCGCGGACGCAGAACCGGGATCGAGTTCTACTGCTTTCAAGAACGCTTTGACCGCTTTATCGGTCAAACCGCTGTCCGCATAGATCTTTCCCAATTGATCATGTACTTCAGCAAGATCCGGTCTCAATTCGACCGCTTTTTGAAATGCACGGATGGCATTCATTTTCTTTCCGCTGTCTGCTGACGCTTTCCCTTCGTTGAAATAATCACGGTAGTTCTTCCCGTTGCCGTTCACTGTCCGCTGTGTACCACCGGTTGTCCGCGCTGAAGAAAGATTCAGCATCGGCGATTCACCCGGAGAAGTTTTATCGGAATTATTCTTCGGCTGAGTTCCGCTTCCCTGCTGCATTGAGCCGGCGGATGCGGTACGGCCGGAGTTTGGTCCCGGTGAAGTTTTCTGAACATTCTGCCGAGTATTTATTTTCGGATCTTTATTCTTGCCGGCAGGTGCATTCGTCTCGGAGTTCCGGGCGGGAATACGGTGAGGTTCCTTTTGCTTATACTCACCCGGATCAAGCTCCGCCGCCTTCTGATGTGCCTGGATCGATTTATCCAGATTTCCGTTCAGTTTAGCGGCAACGCTGAGATGATCATAAGCAGCCGCATATTGAGGATCGAGCTCAACGGCTTTTTCATACGCTTGAACTGCTTTTTCGTATTCCACTTTCTCTTTATACGCATTCCCAAGTTTGAAGAATGCTTCGGAAGAATTTGAATCAACTTCGATAGCATGTTCGAATGAGCGGACAGCATTATCAAGATCACCGCTTTCGCTGTACGATGTACCGGATGCAATGAAGGAATCGAACGTCTGTTGTTCTGAGGATGTGCGGATGAGTGTTCTGGCGAAATAGAGGGCAACCAGCATGATCAGGGAAATGAATGCAACTTTTTTCATATTCAGCATCATATGCCGGCGGTTGTCGGAAATTCGGTAGAATTATTTCCAAAGATCTTTTGGAAACGAAGTCCGGATCAATTGCATGACCGGACCGATATCAATTTTTGTTGTAAGATCGGGGACCGCCTCAGCGAATTCGATCGTTCGCACTTTCTCTTTTGTCATTTCACACATCAGCAGTACGGCAGCGGGAAGTTCTTTTTCACGACGGACAGGGTTGAGCGGAGTATTCTGCAGTGCTGGGAGTATCCGATCGTACGATAAGCGGAACAGATTCATACTTACTCCAACATGCCCGCCGGCTGTCCGGCATTGCGCGATCTCCTCTGCGGATGGCTTCTCGATCAGTGCTTCCAAATATCCATCCGCACTTTTTTTGGTGACGGCAAATTGATTTAACCGGGCTGAACTCATTCCGAGCGTTTCACTATTATAATCGATCATGACACTTTCCGACGAGAGACGGAGCAATGCCGCAAACGCATCTGCAGAATAGAGATTGTCGCTGTTACAGACCGAAAAATATGATCCCGCCCATTCCGGCACGGATAATAATCCCTGCAGCAGCGCATCCGCAGTTCCCAACGGCTTGGTTCGTCCTTCAGGAATGCTCTGCACTGCATAGGAAATGGAAAGTCCATGAAAATAATTCCCACAGTCATTCCCTCTATAATGTGACCGCATCAATGAATCATTCGGACCGATGACAATGACGATGTCGGAATATCCCGCCGATCGGGCATTATATAATAGATAATCGAGAAATGGCCGCTGTGTCTCTCCAACGGCGATCATCGCTTTCGGTTGGTTGTCCGCTGCATGCCGGAGATGCTGAGCAAGATCCTCCGACGCCGAAGAATTTTTCATACGAGAGGAAACGCCTCCGGCAAGGATCACCAATCTCTCACCCATTGTCAACATCTCCAGTTTCCGAGCGAGTACCGGAATCCGATGTGACGATATATGCTTTCCCGCCTTCCTTTACGATGGCTTCCGCTGCTTCTTCCGCATGTTCGGGAGCGTAGACGAACATGCATCCGCCGCCGCCGGAACCGTTGATCTTTCCGCCGAATGCACCTGCAGTGCAGGCCGCATCGATCATCCGGTCGATCTTCGGAGTGGAAATGCGCAGTATATTGCGGAGTATATTCTGATGCTCGTTCATCGTCGCGCCGATGGTACGATGGTCTATGCTGTTGGACTGCAATATCGATCGTGCGTTCAGCGTTATCTGATGATTCTGTAATGTTCCGCGGAGCAATGATGCCTGTTCCGTGTTCAATTCTTTTTCATACCGTTGAACATCTTCGGGAGCGGCAGTGATCAATGAAAATTCCTTATGCTCTGCTGATAATTTCTTCGAGATCATGATCACCTGATCCTTCACGCGGGAGAGAATCGACTTCGTATCCTTCGGTTCGCCGGAATCTCCGAGAACGAACGTGCCGAGCGGAGGAACTAACGGTGTCACTTTTGTCTCAGGGACAAATTCCAAAAATATAATATTCCCGAGCGCAGTGGAATAATGGTCCATCATCCCGCCCGGTTCTCCGAATTCAAGCACTTCTGTTTCGTGCGCATATTTCGCAATGATTGACCGATCGAGTTCTTTTGCCTGATCACTCATGCGTGCCAACAGATTGATCCACGCAACAATAAGAGCCGATGAACTTGACGTTCCCGTATTGATCGGGATCTTCCCGCGGACGACACAGTCCAATCCTTTGCTGAAGGTGAATCCATGCCGGCGGATCACATTCACTGCACTTCGAAAATAATCACGTTCCTTTTCGTAGGGAAGTATTCCTTCCAGCGAGAATTGTTCCGATGATCGTATATCCGGAAGATCGATCTTCACCGTCATATCATTTCGGTGTTCGCCTGTGATCCCCACGCGCAAAGAAATTGCGGAAGGGATCACCGGCAGTCCGAGATAATCCTGATGTTCGCCGAAGAGACAGACACGACCGGGAGCAGAGACTGCTGTGATTTCTTTTTTCATTGTGATTGGCGGTGATTCAAATGATCGGATGCCGGAATTGAATGGCGTTCGCATCAATATATCGATACAATCACCGAAGTGACAGAAAAAAATAATTTGACTTAGGTCGATATTATGATTACATAGTGTCAAATTCAATCCCGCATCGGCACCATCATTTCATGTTGTGGAAGATACTCATTCCCTGCTCCGCCGGAATTCGGAATAATTCGGGTCATTGAATGTTCGTTCATCACCTCCCCCGTTTCAAACTACATCGTGTCAATATAGTATTGAGAGTTTCCGGTCCATCCCTGGATCGATCATATCAATTTGTTTTTCATTGCTTCACGCCGGCAGAAGAACGTGATCAGGTTCTCGTTCTTTGCATTCAAGGAGTCCTCTATGAGACCCATTCAATATTCTTTCTGTTTCCCTGAATCAGTAAAGATCGTCCATGGCGGTGCTTCCCTTTTGTCGTTCATGACACTGCTTATTCTTTGCGTTACACATTCGTTCGCACAAAACGGGAGTTGGAGCACAAAAGCTCCGATGAATGCTGCACGATGGGCAGAAGGAATCGGTGAATACAACGGATCGATCATCATTGCCGGAGGATACAACCCATCATTGGGCGGTCATATAACAAATGTTGAGATCTATGATATTTCCGCAAACACCTGGACGGTGAAAGCAAACAGACCCTCCGTTCAAACGGCCCCTGCCTCCGGCGTTATCAACGGTATTCTTTATACGGCAGGCGGAAGCGACATAAGCCTGAACACACCGAATCTCACCTCCTATTCTTTTTCGACAGGTAGTTGGACGGCGAAAAAATCACACGCATTTTCCCATGGCAATACTCCCGCAGGCGGAATAATGAACGGTCACCTTTTCATTGCCGGAGGAAGAACTCTCGACGGTAGCAGTTTTACATCATCACTCGAAGAGTATGATCCGGGAACAGATACATGGATCACTCGAATGCCGATGAACACTCCGCGGTCCGGGACTGGTTCTGCGGTGATCAACGGTCTGCTCTATGTTGTGGGAGGAAGAAATTCCTCCGGGACACTTGCAACTCTCGAAGTGTACGACCCTGTCATGAATGCGTGGCAGACAAAAACGCCGATGCCCACTCCCCGTTTCGATCTGAGTGCAGCATCCATCAACGGCATTCTCTATGCCATCGGCGGAAACAACGGCGCTCATCTTGGTGTGGTGGAATCGTACGATCCATTCACGGACAAATGGCGCACCGAATCACAGATGCCGACGGCGCGGACGGATGCGAGAGTCGTCGCTGCAAAAGGGAAATTGTATGTGATCGGCGGATACAATAGTGTCAGCACTCCGCTCTCCACCGTAGAAGAATTTACGCCACCGGCGCCATCGGCAGCGGGACATTGGGCACTGCAAAACAGTACGACAGCCAAGAATTTGATCGGTGTGTTCTTCATCGACAAATCGCAGGGGTTCGTCTGCGGGGACAACGGAACGATCCTGAAAACGATCGACGGCGGAGTCCATTGGAGCGGACAGACCACCGGTGTGAGCGCTAATCTTACGCAGATACAATTCATCACGCCATTGATCGGATATGCCGCAAGTTATTCCAGCGACGGAGGAACGTTAATAAAATCGACGGACGGCGGAACAACGTGGTATGATTTCAGTTTGAAAACATCCGATACACGCTGCGGAGGATTCTGGTTCTTCAGTGCCGATACGGGATTTCTTGCCGTTGGCAACGGAGCATATTCAAGTTCCAAAATATTGAGAACAGTGAACGGCGGAGTCACCTGGGATACAGTACTGAGCGGAAACGGCGGATGGATCAGTTATCTCAATTTTCCGAACAGAACTCGCGGTTATGCCACAGCAAGCAACGGAAACGTTCTGCGAACGACGGACGGCGGAAGCCACTGGACCAGTGCCGGCACCGGAAGCGGCCTTTGGATGTCGGGAATTCATTTTTTCAATAGCGATACGGGATTCGCAGGCGGAGGAGATTTTAACACCGGAGGTGGAACAATCTATAAGACCACAAATGGCGGGACAAACTGGCAGACAATGACCGTTAATTACGGAGCAAGCATCATTCGCTTTGTTTCTGCTGCGACAGGATTTGCCATCGGTTCAAATTCGAGCAGGAGTGTGAAAAAGGTGATCCTCACGACGGACGGCGGTGCCAGTTGGTCGGCGGATGCGGCGGCTAAAGAGCGGATGAATGACCTCTCATTCCCAACTGCCTCTACCGGATATGCTGTCGGTGACAGCGGGGTGATCATGAAATATGCCGCACCGACTAGTGTCACCCGCAACAATGGACCGGCACCGGAATATTTTGAACTGAAACAGAATTTTCCAAATCCGTTCAATCCGGCTACCACCATCACATTCCATCTGGCAAAAGCGGGAATTGTAACGCTCTCCGTGTACGATATTCTCGGCAGAGAAGTTGGAGTATTGATCAACGGCAGTACATCTGCAGGGATTCATTCGGTAACATTCAATGCTTCATCACTCGGCAGCGGTATCTACTTCTACACACTTAAGACAGCGGATCAGACAAAAACAATGAAGATGACACTGGTGAAATAAGTTTCACTCAAGAAACATTCACTGCAAGAACAACAGGGGTCGCATTATCACAATGCGGCCCTTTCGTTTTTTACGCCACGTTCTATGTCACCGGTTGTTGTTCGATCTTCTCAGGATTTTAACGGTTTGTACCGCTTCAGCACATCGCCATACAGGGACTGCATACAATCGGGACAAATACCATGGGAGAATTTCGCTTCGCTGCGGTTTGAGATATATTGTTCCAACTGTTCCCACTCACCGTTATCATCGCGGATCTTCTTACAGTTCGCACAGATCGGGAGAAATCCGGTCAGCATGTTCACTTCGCCGATCTTTTCCTGCAGCTCTTTATTCAGAATATCCATTTGGCTGTTCTTCTGCTCGATGATGGTATGGCTCTTCTTCATCCGGTAATTGACAGAATACAGGAAAATAGCAGAAAGTAAAGCAACTATCATTCCTCCGAACAATACTTTACTCCTGAACTCATCCTTCTCCACATTCAGAACGGCGATCGTCCTCTCTCTTTTTAACAATTCTATCTCACGCTGCTGTTCCGCGGTCTCGTGGGAAAACAACGCCTCTGCGATCTTCTTCGATTCGTTATAGTTCATCAGCGAATCTTTGGCAACGGAAAATAATTGAAAGTAATGATATTCCTTCTCCAGAGGACCGACCATTTTATAGACATTGTAGTAGATCTCGTAACTTTCTTTCAATTGATCGGGTGCCGTGATCAATTGTGCCATAGCAACCGCACTGTCCAGATAGACCAATGCCGTCGCATATTGCTTCTTCTCAACGTACGTCTTGGCAAGAGCGTTATATAACTGAAGCATCCCGTATTTTTGTCCGAGCATTGTATAGCGCCGCAGTGCCCCCTCCAAGTATTTCACCGATTTATCGTAATCCTTGATTTCAGCATTGAGAGTGCCAAGATTGAAATACAGATACGCCTGGACTCCATTCAAAGGCGAATGTGCGGATAACCGCTCAGCTTCGTAATAATAATATTTTGCCGAATCGATGTTCCCCCGCTTGAATTCCGAGAATCCGATGTTCGTGTAATATCTCGCCCGGACGACATCATTCAGCGTAGCGCCGAGTTTTTCCATCCCCCGTTTGTAATACATGATGGCCTTATCATATTGACCGATATTATGATAGGCGATCCCGATATTGTTCATCGTGTTCGCTGCTCGATCGTTCAAACCCAATTCTTCGCGGAGACGGAGTGCAATAAGATGATGGCTCAATGCCTTACTGTATTGTCCGAGGTAGACGTACGTGATCCCCAGCGTACTGTGTGCGCTGGCGATCCTCATCTTGTCCCTGATCGCCTCGCTGATCTCAAGTGAATGGTATGCGTAATTCAATGCCTCGGAAAAATTCCCCAGCTCAGAGGAACTGAATGCCAGCGAGGAAAGAAGCGTCGCGGCGGATGATGAGTCGTATAATTCACGCGCAAGGGTCAATCCTTCAAGGCCATATTCCTTCGCCCGTCCCGGAAAGACACTTTCCATATCGTTGGACAATTTGTACAGTACTTCAAGGCGGGCTTTTCCTTCAAGAGCGGGGAGCATGGACTGTAACGAATCCAATGTCCGAGTTTGGGGAAACAGCTGCGAGACGATGCAGATCAAATAAAACAGGATGAATTTTTTCAAGTTGATATTCTCTTCCATGGTCTGTAGTAGTGTACATAACATTGCCCTGATTACAAACCTCAAACTGACAACGCGGGAATATACTTCTGTGTTGTTGCTCGTATCTTTCGGTGGCAATGGTAATATCAATTTAACATTGCCGTAACCCAAAGAACATGCCGTATCCCGATCTTTACATACAAATAAACGAGGACAACCATGAATCAGATGATAGAGCGAATACAATTGTGGGACGAACGGACGATTCTCCGCATTGTTGCACGCCGTGGACTTTCGTTGACGAAGTTCATGAAGATCATCTCTTCCGTGGGAGATGGATATCTCTGGTCCATTCTCGCTGTCTGCTTCTATGTTCTCACTGATGTCTCGTTACACTGGCTCTATGCAGGGATTACCGCATTTGCGGTAGAACTGATCTGCTATAAGATCATCAAACAGTCCACTACGCGTCAACGTCCTTTCAGAAGAAATCCATCCATCCAAAACCTCGTCATCCCGCAGGATGAATACAGCTTTCCGTCCGGGCACACTGCAGCTGCAACGGTGGCGGCGATCCTGTTCAGCCTCGCGGCTCCGGTCCTGCTGCCGTTCTTTTTCGCGCTGGCAGTATTGATCGGACTTTCACGCATTTACCTTGGCGTCCATTATCCTTCGGATGTGCTGATGGGATTTGCACTGGGATCATTTAGTTTTTCCCTCTCCTATATATTTTTTTTCTAACACATTCCAGGCACAGGCGAAAAGCACAAGCCGCTCCTAACGGAGCTTGTCCCGTTTTGATTTTCAATCTTCTCAAGAAACAGGTCGTCCCTAACGGGAAAAAGTGAACTGTCGTTTAAAGGAATATCTGAAATCCCATCTCGTAAAGATCCACAGAATTCACGTTCTGAATGAACGCTTGGTTTTTGCACCGTAGCGACGTCGTGAGAGAAATATCGTTATACCAAACAGATTGAATTATTACGAAAAGTATTAACGGGATTGCTTTTTTGTGAAGAAGTGATGAACTTCCTCCGTCCATTCCTTCTCATAGTGCGGATCACTCATGGCTTATCTTCGTCGGGAATTCCTGAAAACAACAGCCGGACTTACCATCGGCGGACTGGCATCATCCATCGCGGGAATCTCGCATCTCTCCGCACAGACTCAAGGGCGGAGGCGGATTGCGGTCTTTTGGCAGGAGGAATTCGAATCGAATGCGGAGATTGCTCTTAAAAAAATTGACATTGAACATGCCGTAAAGGAATTCAGCGTATCATTTCTTTCCGCATCGGAGCTTTCAGCACATCTAACAAAAGAAGCATTCGATCTTCTCATTATGCCGTTCGGTTCCAATTTCCCGGCGGACGCATATTCTTCCATACTCCAGTTCTTAACACGGGGAGGCCATCTGCTGAATATCGGCGGTACTCCTTTCGCCGTTCCATGGTCTGTTCCCACCGGGGCGAACGGTAAGATCTCCGCAGGGGTGCGTCAGGTGAATTATCACAAAGACCTCGGCATTACGCAATCATTCAATACAAGCATCCTGAAAAAATCTGCCGTCATCCGGAATGAATCGATCTTGCGGACAGATGAACTTCTCTCCGCGATACAATGCAGTTCAGTCCACGAAATGTATTACCGCTTTGCGGATACGAATGATTTTCCGGACGAATCGGGAACGACGGGAACACTGGACGCAGTACTGACACCGCTGATGTGGATAATTGATGAACAGGGAGAAAAACGAGGTGCGCCAATCATTCAGTTGGACCACCTTCGTGGAACATTTGCCGGCGGAAGATGGATACTGGCATCGTACACCGGCACGCTCAAGAACAATGGGATTGCACTCCTCGCTCGGCAGGCACTTCTTGGAACTCTTCAATTGTCCGCCACGCCGGGATTTGCATCTTATTATAGAGGAGAACTCCCGCAGATCACCGCGCAATTCCGTGCTCCCGGCGGAGATGCCACTGCTCTGCTTCGCGGGGATTGTTCCATCGCGGTCTTCGATTCAAAGAAGAAGAAAATAATTTCACTCAAGAGCGGCTTTACCGGAGAGGGAGAAATGCTTTCCTTTACCGCGCGGCTGACGGCAAAACTTGCGGCGGAACTTTCTCCCGGATTCTATCACGTGCTGGTGAGTCAGGATATCCGCAGCAGCGATTCATCATCCGTGATGATGGAACAGAATACGGGATTTTGGATCTACGATGAAGAATTATTGAAGAACGGGAATACGTTCATCGTTGACGGTAATTATTTCCTCTCGGACGGAAAACCGTATCCTGTTGCAGGCACCACATATATGTCCGGCGACATTCACCGGAAATTTCTCTTCCAGCCGAATCCGTTCGTGTGGCAGGAGGATTTTGCACAGATGAAACGGAGCGGCATTAACTTGGTGCGGACGGGAATCTGGACTGCATGGCGCAATTACATGCTCGATCCCGGTCAATTGAATGAACAGGCGATGCGTTCATTGGATGCATTTATGTTCACCGCGCGCTCATTCAATATACCGGTGATCTTCACCTTTTTCGCCTTCCTGCCCGAGATGTGGAACGGACAGAACGCCTATCTCGACCCTCGTTCTCTCTCCGCACAGAAAGAATTCATTGCTTTGATCGTCCGGCGGTATTCTTCCATGAACGATGTGATGTGGGATCTCATCAACGAACCCTCCTTCTGTTCGCCGCAGAATCTCTGGAACTGCCGTCCGAATTACGATCTGTTCGAAAAGAACGCATGGAAATGGTTCCTTGAAAATAAGTATCCTGCTGAGAATGAATCCCTCCGCAATGCAATGCTGCGTGGGAAATACCGTTTGACACCGAATGAATCGCTCGGACTTCCGGCAATGGGAGATTTCAGCAGCACAACAATCCTTTACGATAAACGTCCTCTCAAGACTGTCGATTATCGTCTTTTTGCACAGGAAATGTTCAAGCAATGGACGAAAACAATGGCTGAGACCATTCGCATGAATGGAAATCCGAAACAACTCATCACTGTCGGACAGGATGAAGCCGGAACGGGCGACAGTCCGAGTCCGCATTTCTTTGCCGGGGAGATCGATTTCACCAGCATCCATAACTGGTGGCAGAATGATGATCTGGTGTGGGATAGTGTGATGACGAAAGTGAATGGAAAAGCGAACCTGATCGAAGAAACGGGTGTGATGTTCTACGAAAAAATGGACGGCAACGCGTGGCGGACGGAAGAGGATGCAGCGAACCTGCTGGATAGAAAGATAGCGATCTCGCTCGGCACCGGCGGTGCGGGATTCATCGAGTGGATCTGGAATATCAATCCATTAATGAAGAACGACAACGAAGCAACAATCGGTCTGATCCGCGCAGACGGGACGGTGAAACCGGAATTTGATATCGTCAAAAAATACGCGGCATTCCTGAATGAACATCGGAATCTCTTTACAGAAAAAACTCCTGAAGAGACAGTGATGCTGATACCGCATTCGCAGATCTTTTCCCCGAGGAACAGCGCGACCGAAGCGACAAAGAAAGCGGTCCGAACGCTCACATACGGGTTGGGGATCCCCCTCCGCGCGGTTTCAGAATATGGCGACCCAACTGCGCTGGCCGGAGCGAAACTGATCATTGTCCCATCTCCGCGCACACTATCCGACCATGGATGGAAGATGCTGACCAATGCCGCTCAGAACGGCGCAACGGTAATGATCAGCGGAATCATTGATGAAAATGAATTTTACGAAGATCAGCGGCGGACGGGAATATTTTCCGTAACATCATCTCCTTCCGTTATTGCACAGGATGAAACGCTCTATATTAAAGACCGTCCCGTTCACTTTACATTTCACGGCGATAAGATACAGCAGTTAGTAAAAGCAACACTTGCCGAAAAGACAAAACAAGAATTGCAGATCACAACACTCGGCAAAGGAACAATCATCTGGTCGCCGATTCCTGTGGAGAATTCCGATTCGGAGGAGAACATCAGGGAATATTATTCTTTCGGACTGCAGCAGGCGCAGGTCACACCGGCCTTTTCAACAAAAGAACAGCATATCGGCATACTGATATTGCCGATAGTATTTAAGAATTCCGTCCTGTACACGATCGTTTCCGAGTCCAATGAAAACACGATTGTAAAGCTAGAACACACCTCCACAACTCCTGTCCACACGATCTCCGTGCCGGCGCAAAAAGCGGTGATGTTCTTTGTTGACCGCACAAAAGGAACGATGATCGGAAAGACAATGGACGCATGAGCATGCTCATAGAAATTGCCGTTGATACCGTGCAGGATGCGATCGCCGCTGAACTCGGAGGGGCGCACAGAATTGAGTTGTGTTCGGATCTTGAAGCGGACGGCCTCTCTCCTTCCATCGAACTTGTCCGGGAAGCACGAAAAGCGTTACGCATACCGATCCATGCGATGGTCAGGCCGCGCGCCGGGGATTTCTGTTATTCGGATGATGAGTTCGACCGGATGAGATCGGAGATCGCACTGTTCAGAGCTCTCGGTGTGAATGGAATTGTTCTGGGGATTCTCCATCGAGATAATTCCATCGATCAGGAACGAAGCACGGAACTCGTCCGTCTTTCTCAACCGCTTGGTGTAACATTTCACCGCGCATTCGATGCGGCGGTCGATCCGTTCGGTGCGTTGGAGAAGATCATCAACACCGGAGCAGTGCGGTTATTGACATCGGGACAGCAGCGGACGGCGCTCGAGGGAATCGGTATGATTAAACAATTGATCGAATCCGCCCGCGGAAGGATACAAATTTTGCCGGGTGCAGGGATCAATAATGGTACAATCAACGCACTCATGCGTTTGGACGGGATTCGGGAACTGCATATCGGAAAAGGGGCGAAAGCAAAGGGTTATGACGGATCCTATTCCGTTGATCGTCAAATGGTGCAGAAGCTTCTTCGCCACACGTAAGCCGGTCGTTATTTTCGTTGAAGAAAAACATTGTATCCATCTTCGCTGCATATCGAATATGTTTTAAGGATATTCATTTTATGCACCTGCCAGTACTCAGAAAACTCCATCGATTCCGGTGTTCTATCCTTCCCGATAACAATGTAGCGGTCCGTTATCGAAAGTGGATTGATCATTTCAAAATAGGAAATGCGAAACACATTCAACGGTAAACGACTGCTGATCATAATGCGTTGTCCTACTCCGTACCCCGTCAACAGCGCTATCGTGCCGCCGGAATATTCGGAATGGAGAATCCCGCCGAGTGATGCCGCAGTGCGGGAACGTTCATCATAACTTTTCTTTGCATCATGGTAAAGCGCAATTCCTACAGAGGGGATCAGTATCTGGAGGAACGGCAACAGACAGAATGCGATGACGACACTCCGGAACACAACAATCGAATCGGATCTTTGGCTCAGTTCTTTCAATGCAAGAGCGCTTGCCACCGATAGAAATAGACCAAACGGCAGAACGAATCTCCAGTTCCACCACCATCGGTCGATCTGCACAAAACCGAGAAGAATGGCCGCCGCGGTGAAGCACATAGGAAGAGCACAATAGAGAAGGATCACGAGCTGTTCGCGATGTTTGTTCAGCGGACGCATCAAAAATATTATCCACAGTCCGGCAAGCGTCATCATAGGACCAAATATCCATAACACAGCTGAGCCGAGAATGCGGAACATTCCCTGCGGACTCGCCTGCAGAGTGTCGCGGACCGCTGTCGTACCGACATCGAATGTCCAATGCGCAAATTTCAGCGGATCGCCATAGTGGAATAAATTCCATCCAAACCAGAAAATGATACCGATCCAGGGAATAATTGCGGGGAGGAAAAATCGACGAAATGACCGGAATTCCCCCTGATGGTGACTGCTTTTCATACTGCTGATGATCACAATAGAGATGAACGGTGCGAGGATCCACGCTTCATAGCGGCAGAGCGTTGCCATCAGGACGGCGGCAGCAGAAAGAATTCCCCACCAAAGCCGGTTCGACCGTTCAAATTTCAGCAGGGCGAATGCACCAACCATCAAAAAGAACAGTAATGGTATTTCCGTCATCGGCGTGAGCGCGATGTAGATGATATTCGGGTTCAGTCCGAACAACAGTGAAATAACGAAAGCGATCCGTGCCGATCCGGTAAGATGATCAAGGAGATGAAACAACATCACAACGATGGATACGAGCAGAGGAATTCCGAGGAACGCACCCGCTGTTCCGGAATAGAACAGTGCGTCCACAGCAACAAACGGGATGAGCATCAGATGCGGCAATGGAAGCCAGACCGTACCGATATTAATGAGTCCCGTCTGCTGCGAATCGATGAACTGGCGTGCACGCACGATATGTGAGACCGCATCACCGAACATCAGAAACGAATCCGGCGCGAAGAGATACAGTGCTGCTCCGGCTGCCGATGAGCACAACAGTGTTATCACCGACAATTGGAGTGCCGGCGAAGATACCATTCCTATTGTGCGGCCGGGATCATTGTGCTTCTGAATATTGCTGTCCCTCTTCGTATTTCATTTCCAGAATAGACCTTGCTTCATCCGCCTTTTCGAACTGAACGATCAGCTGTACACCGTCGGCTTTCTGCAGCGACGGGATCATTCCGCCGCCGTCATCTTTTGTGATGATTGCTATGATGCCGGCATCAGCGAGATGTCCTTTTGCTATTTCTGCATCAAACTCATTTTCGTATTCGCGGATGGTAACGTCGTTGTGTTTCATATTGATGCTCCAATCTGACGGTGCCTCCCATAACGGGATATATGATGAAGTATCGTGAGAGAAAAGACCCTGAAAGGGTCATGTATTGACGCTGTATGGATTTCGCAAATCAACAGTGAGAAAGTTCTTTGTTGCTATTTTATCAGCTGCATTTTTTTGACCGAAACAAATGCGCCTGATTGAAGACGATAAAAATATATGCCGCCGGGCAGGGATGCAGCATTGAATTGCACGGAATAATTCCCCGGCATCTTATGTTCATTCACCAGGACAGCGATTTCATTTCCTAATACATCATATACTTTCAACTGTACCTCAACACCCTCCCGGTTTTGAGAACCAGGAAGGTGTTCTGAAACCGAATATTGAATCATCGTCGTTGGATTGAACGGATTTGGATAATTTTGCCCAAGAGTACATTCGTTCGGCGCAGCGATATTCTCCTTCACTCCGGTCGGAATGTTCTGATAGACGCGGACATAATCCACATCCATCGTCTGCGGAAATACCGTCGTACCGTCGGGAGAACCGGGCCAGTTTCCGCCGACCGCAAGATTCAGAATAATGAAATACGGTGCACGGAATGCGCTCAGTGCAGCCGGCGTAGTACTGATGATACAATAAAATGCATTGTCGATATACCAGACGATCTTCGTAGCATCCCACACGATAGTGTACAGATGATAGTCATCGGATAATTTTCCGGATGCGAGAGCATAGCTCAGTCCATAACTCGCATGTCCACCGGCATTCCAATGTGCCGTTCCGAATACTCTGCCGTCTCCGCCGGATGCCGTAGTCGGTCCGCCGATCATCTCCATAATGTCGATCTCGCCGCACGAAGGCCAGCCGACGCTGTTGATATTTGAACCGAGCATCCAGAATGCCGGCCATATCCCCTTCCCGTACGGAAGTTTCATACGTGCTTCTATCTTACCGTACTGCCACGATTTTTTTGTGTGCAGACGCGCGGAGGTATACGACTTGTTGAGATAAAATTCTTTCAGCGCCTTCATCGTAAAAACTCCGGCAGCGACGGAACTATTCTGCGTCCGACTGGTGTAATACTGCAGTTCATTATTCCCGCCGCCGTCACCGTTCACTTCATAGACCCATTCGTTGGTGTTCACTGCGGCCGAGTCGAATTCATCGGACCAGACAAGTGTATAGGTCTGTGCCTGTAAATTCGCGGTAAAAACAGTGAGTGCAAAAAATAATATTGTCGAGTATCGCTTCATCATATTCATTCTATCGGTATTGTTCGTTGCGTTCAATTTTGTGAAAGATTCAGCATAAAACAAGTGCGATATTCATGCCGTTTGTTTAATGTAGGACACCTTGGGGAAAGGACTCCTTTGGAGCGGGCGCGTTCCAATGCTATCGGACCGCCTGGCAGGCCAATGCCGTCAGGTTAGCAACTGTTCATGCTGAGCAAGTGTCGCAATCCATAATATCATCCTTCGGTGCGTCCCGATTAAACAACAAATCGGGACTTTCTCTCTACGAGCCGTAGGCAGGATGAACAATAATTGCGACAC
>CAIVNT010000321.1 GCA_903907305.1 uncultured Ignavibacteriota bacterium | reverse complement strand
GTGTTATCCCGTGAATATGCGAGAATTCAAAATACTCGTACGGCGGCTTGATCAGGAGAGTTATTTTCTTCTTGATCACCTCTCCTTCAACGCGTACGAGTCCCACAGAACAGGCACTGTTCGGATAACGGTTGGCAGTCTCAAAATCGATGGCGAGGAATTTCATAGGATAAAGTATTTTTTGGATTGCAAGATACGAATGGTACCTACAGGAAGAAAGATATTAAAGCATGGACTCACTTGATCTCGATGACAATTGATATATATCGTAGCACGGTAACTGTCGTTGTTTCTGAACGTCGAAGGACCGTTCCGAAACCAATGATGAACTGCTGGCAGGTATTCGGTAATCAATGGCAATGAAACGCAGCGGTTCGATATTCTGCTGCAGAAACATCCGTTCCTGTCCGGCCGATAATCTCAGTTACAATGTGACAGTTCCGATCGTTGGATTGGCAAAGACCGATTCGGTCACCACATTTGCGCCAATCTTTCTGTCGGTGCAGAGGTAAAGAGAGCGAAAGTGACTGTCGTAAAAAATTCATGGATAGTTCATCCGGTTTCAAATTTTCGGGAGACAAACATGAATGTATCGGATGCATTGAGGATATATAATAGAGTGGCCGCACCTGTGAGAACCCATCCGATCTCTCCTCTACCCAGATATTAGCCAGTTCCGGGAAAATGACGAGGAACATCTTGGCAAACTGATTCGATTCCAACGGCTAACGGATCGGGATTGTATTCAGTAGTCCGCGCAATACTACGCTACCGGTATGCGACCAATGTCCTTCCTTTGCGATCGATATTCCATATTGATCATTATCAATCGTTGGAGCAGCAAGCCAATTAATGAAATTTACTAGAAGCCATCTTTGTGTCGCACTTTAGATTTGTCTCAAAATAAAACACTTTGACATATTTTGAGATTTATGTATAATTATAGGATAAATGTCTCATCGAAAGAATATCATATGATCAAAATTGCGCTAATAGACGATGATCCGATCACCCGGCGCATTGTTTCTGAATTTTTGAGCTCATCTATCGAGTGTGAGGTGATCCATTCCGCCAGCGGAGAGGAATTCCTTGAAAAGATCGGGGTGAGTGATATAGATATAGTGTTGCTGGATATCATACTTCCCGGAAAGAACGGGCTTGAAGTGCTTACGGAACTTCGCGCGAAAATAGTCCCTCCTCCTCCAACGATCATCCTTTCAGCTCAGGAAAAAGTTGATATTGCCGTGAAGGCGATCCAGATCGGTGCCCATGATTATTTTACAAAACCGATCGATCTTGTTAGGCTGGAGCAATCCATCAAAAACATCGTTGAGGTCAAGTCACTGAAAGCCGAGGTCGAAAATCTCCGTTATCAGATCCAGAAGGAGGTCTATTACGAGGAGATCATCACCAGCAGCGAAGAGATGCGAGGAGTTTTCAACTTCATTACAAAGGTAAAGGATACCAATATACCGGTATTGTTACTCGGTGAGAGCGGCACAGGGAAGGAATTGGTCGCACGTGCGATCCATTATTACGGGAACCGTTCGGAAAAACCATTCATCACCATTAATTGTGCAGCGATACCAAAGGATCTGATGGAGAGTGAATTGTTCGGTTATGAACGGGGTGCATTCACCGGTGCCTATGCCAGGAAGACAGGAAAGTTTGAGCAGGCGGACGGAGGGACGCTCTTCCTTGATGAGATAGCGGAACTTGATATCAACTTACAGTCCAAACTCCTTCGTGTTCTCCAATCAAAGACCCTGGAGCGCATAGGAGGCACAAAGATCATCACTGCAGATGTGCGGATCATTTCGGCTACTAATTCCGAACTGACTAATGAGATCAAGAATAAACGATTTCGTAACGATCTTTATTTCCGACTTTCCACATTTCCGATCGTGCTGCCGCCGTTGCGGAAACGGAAATCGGATATCATTTTTCTTGCCGATCATTTCCTTAAAAAATATTCCGCGGAATATCATAAGCCTGCGATGCGCTTCGAGAAGAAAGTATTTCAGATCTTCAGTGAATACAATTGGCCAGGGAATGTGCGGGAATTGGAGAACATCATACAGCGGGCGATACTGATGAGCGACAGTGAAGTGATTAGTGTTATCGATATCCCGAATCTGAGCCCAGTTCCACTCTCACAGCTGGAGGCATTGGATCCGTTCTTCGAATCGCTTAGTCAGCTTCCCTCACTCGATGAGATGCGGAATCTCATTATTCGTCACATGCTGAAGCGAGAACATGGGAATATCAGTGTCGTAGCTAAGAAACTGAACATCGGGAGGGCAACATTATACCGTCTCATCAAGAAATATGAACTTGCATCGGAATAATTTTTGAGAGTGATCCTTTATGTTGCAGGATGGAGCGTATCGTACAATACTTTCATATTTGAGACCAACGTGGAGACGTTGGACCGGATCGATTCGAGTTCCGGATTTACATCAGCGCCAAGCTGGATCTTTTCCAAAAGCCTGGAAAGAATATCACGCTCTTCATGTAAATTGAAATACTGCCAGGTTGGTTTCAAAGAATGCTCGATTCGTTTTACCTCTGCAAGTGCCCCGTCCTTCACCGCAGTATCCAACCGATCCAAATATATTGGAAGCTCAGAAATGAATGTCAGAAGCAGAATGTCCCTGTATTTTTCATTCCCGCCTGTGACACGTTCTATCACCAGTAATAGATCCTCCTGAAGGTTATTCGAGCCTACAGAAGCCGTCGTGCTTTCCCTTTGTCCGATAACGTGAGAAATGGTGGCATGGAGTTCTTCCGCATCGAACGGTTTTCCGATGAAATATTTAATACCACTCTTATTGCAGTCCTCACGGACGGTTTCGGAGTTATATCCGGACATTGCCACAATGGGAACGTTACAGGCGGGCGGCGTCAGCGTTGTTCTGATCATTTCCGCTGCTGCATACCCATTCATAAATGACATTTCTATATCCATCAGTACGCAGTCATACCAATTACGATTTACAAGCTCAACGGCTTCAAAACC
>CAIVNT010000320.1 GCA_903907305.1 uncultured Ignavibacteriota bacterium | reverse complement strand
CCGTGATTCGTTCGCCATTGCGCAATCCCTTGCAGAATATGCAAAAGAATATGGACCCGATATTATCTTTTTCGGCAAACAATCGATCGATTATGATGATTCGCAGGTCGGCGGACTTGTTGCAGAGATGCTCGGCTTTCCGTCAATTTCCGTTGTAGTAAAAATGGAAATTAAAGGATCCGAAGTGACTGCAGAACGTGAAATTGAAGGTGGTCATGAGATTATTCACTCGTCTCTTCCTGTTGTGATTACGGCTCAAAAAGGATTGAACGAACCGCGCTATCCTTCCTTAAAAGGAATCATGGACGCAAAACGAAAACTGATCGAAGAAAAAGTACCGACTGTCGTCGCGATGCGAGTTGAGGTGATATCCATGAGCAAGCCCCCGGCAAAAGCGCAGGGTAAGATCGTAGGCACCGATGCTTCAGCTGCAGCAGAACTTGTCCGTTTGCTTCACGAAGAAGCAAAAGTCATTTAAGAATTTATCGGAATAATATATTATGAAGATTGTAGCATTTGCAGAACAGCGGAGCGGTCAATTCAAAAAAACAGCATCCGAAATAGTGAAGGCAGCAAGGACGGTCGCAGATCAGACAAACGGTGAAGTCATTGCACTGGTGATCGGTAACAATGTTTCATCAATTGCTGCTCAACTCGGCGGATATGGAGCATCAAAAGTTATTGTTGTTGAAGATCCCCGACTTGACTTATATTCGACGACAGCGTATTCAAAGATCATTGCCGAAGTAACAAAATTAGAAAAAGCTGAGATCGTTCTGATGCCTGCGAGCGAAATGGGTAAGGATGCAGCGCCACGAGTTTCCGTGAAGCTGGAAGCAGGCTTGGCTGCTTCATGCACGGCATTAACAGTGGACGGCGATACTGTAAAAGCAACTCGTCCCGTGTTTGCCGGAAAGGGTATGGTTGACGTTGTTGTCACTACGCCGGTTAAAGTATTCACTCTGCGTCCGAATGTATTTACAGCAGGTAACTCTTCGGGTGCTTCGGCATCTGTGGAGATTGTGACAATAGAATTGTGTGATGCTGATTTCGTTTCGAAAGTAACGGAAGTAAAAACATCAAGCGGAAAGAAAGATGTTGCTGAAGCGGATATCATTGTTTCCGGCGGTAGAGGATTAAAAGGTCCGGAACATTTTTCGATGATCGAAGATCTTGCCGAATCACTCAGTGCTGCAGTTGGTGCTTCCCGCGCTGTTGTTGATGCCGGATGGCGTCCGCACGATGAGCAGGTGGGGCAGACCGGGAAAACAGTTTCTCCTTCGCTCTATGTTGCCGTCGGAATATCCGGTGCGGTCCAGCATTTAGCAGGCATGTCTTCTTCCAAATTTATTATTGCGATCAATAAAGATAAAGATGCACCCATTTTTACAGTTGCAGATTATGGAATTGTCGGAGATGCATTCGAAGTCCTCCCCGCGCTTACCGCAGAGGTGAAAAAACTACTCGGAAGGTGATGAGCAGTGTTGCACATCGCTCAGGATTTCGATATACTCGCTGTAACGAAGAATTAGGAGAATCGCTGTGGAGAAAATTCAAGTTGACATACTCGGATTATCGACGAGCCCGTCGAGTGCCGGCGCATATGCGTTGATTCTGAAAGAGACAAACGGGAAACGGAAATTGCCCATCATTATCGGAGCGTTCGAAGCTCAATCCATTGCTCTTGAACTGGAAGGAATGAAGCCACCGCGACCGCTCACGCATGACCTGATGAGAAATATTATCGATACGTTCGCCGTTTCGCTTAATGAGGTCTGCATCAACGAACTCCGTGACGGTACATTCTATGCAAGACTTACAATCGAAGGACTCAGTGACACTCAAGAGATTGATTCCCGTCCGAGCGATGCTATTGCATTGGCAGTCAGGTACGGTGCTCCGATCTTTGTTGGAGAAGAAGTATTGAATGAAGCAGGAGTTGTTTCTGAGGATGAAGATG
>CAIVNT010000319.1 GCA_903907305.1 uncultured Ignavibacteriota bacterium | reverse complement strand
CAATACAATCTGCACCATAATTTCGCTACATTTGTCCATTATCGCTTTCAATCGTGAAGATCAAATTTCAAAATATCATTCTATTCTGGCTCGCCTTTGCCTTATTCATTACGGGAGTAATGACGTTGGTCCATCCCATGACGAACAGACCGGTGAATGTGTGGGGAGAATTCATCTGGGAGCTTGCGTTCTCGGCGGTGTGGATCATTGGGACTCCTGTCGCACTGCGGGCAGCACGCAGATTCTCCGTGCAAACAGATCAGAAAGTGAAGAACGGTTCGATTCTATTTGCCATTGGAATCACACTTTCCGTTCTGCAATGTCTACTGCACGGACTCCTCATTTATCTTTTCCATCCTGATGTTAAAGAATTCGAGTTGAACATTTTTCTCCTGTCTCTCTTCTACAATATTGACAAGATGCTGATCGTCTACTGCGCACTGGTGATCATGCAGCATGCGATGGATTTTTATGAGCGATTCCAGGAGAAGCAGCTGTCGGCGTCAAGATTGGAAACACAGCTTTCGCAGGCGCAGATGCATGCGCTGAAGATGCAATTGCAGCCGCACTTCCTGTTCAATACACTGAATGCTATCGTCACACTGGTGCGCAAGGATCCCGATCTTGCGGAAGAAATGGTCGTCCGTCTCAGCGATTTTCTCAGGATCACTCTCGATTCATCAGGGAAACAGATCGTAACACTGAAAGAAGAACTCGAGTTTATCAAAGCATATCTGCAGATCGAAGAGGTCCGGTTCAGCGGACGGTTGACGTATATCGATTCTGTCCCTGCTGAATTGCTGGATGCAAATGTTCCAATGCTTATTCTTCAGCCGCTGGTCGAGAATTCCATTAAGCATGGATTCTCGCACTATGATCATGCCGCGTCACTCACAATTTCGGCAGAACGGTCCGGCGACTCGATGATACTCTCGGTGAAGGATGATGCCGCTCCGAATGTGAACATTGCTGAGATGAAAGTTGGAATAGGATTGACGAATACAAAGAATCGTCTGCTGGCACTCTACGGGGGAAATGCTTCAATGAGAATAGCACAGAACAAACCATTCGGTGTTGTTGTGTTCGTCACGCTGCCGTTTTCTGAGGGAAGGGTATGATACGGACCGTGATCGTGGATGATGAACCTCTGGCGCGGGAGCGTATCCGTATGCTGCTTCAGGGAGAGAAGGAGCTCAGCATTGTGTCGGAGTGTGGCAATGGAAAAGAGGCGTTCAAAGTTCTATCAGGACAAAGCATAGATCTGATCTTTCTGGATATTCAAATGCCCGAAATGGACGGCATTTCGCTGCTGGAAAAACTGCCGCAGGAAAAAATCCCATTCGTTGTTTTTACCACTGCATACGATTCATTTGCGGTGAAAGCCTTCGAATTGAACGCGGTCGATTATTTGCTGAAACCGTTCACCAAAAAGCGTTTTCTGGATTCGCTTTCACGGATCCGTCAACGGTTATCTTCCGATGATAAAGACCTCTATCTGTCGCAAATGTTAACTACCATTCGATCAGTGGTGGAGAAACAAGAGTTTTCGGATAAGATCGTTGTGAAAGCTGAGGGACGTGTGCGGTTCATTCCAACATCCGAGATCCTTTGGATTGAAAGCGATGCGAATTATCTGAAACTGCACACGCAACGCGACTCCGCGATGATTCGCGAGACCATGGCAAACTTTTCGAAGAAACTCGACCCCTCAAAATTTCTCCGCTGTCACCGCACAGTCATCGTCAATTCCGAACATATCAAAGAATTGAAACCGTGGTTCAATGATGAGTATGTTGCGATCCTGCATAACGGCACTCAACTGCCTATCGGACGCACGTACCGGAAGTCGGTAAATGAATTCTTCCGGATTTAGCTGAATACATGGCCGCATCTCACGACCGACTCCGTAAAGGAACAGTAATTAAAAAAGCAGGGGATTTCTCGTCGTTCATCCCCTCAAATCTATCATTAATCCCACAATAGTAACTTCATTGATTATCAAAGCGTAAATTGTGTCATTCGAATTCACACTCTATTCATTGAGGGGGGCAAACCATGAGAAAATTTCTTTTTACAATTATGGCAGGTGTTTTACTGCTTAATGCAAAGATCCTGAAAGTACCTGCTGAATATACCAGCATACAATCGGCAATCTATGCTTCCGAGCATGGCGACACAGTGCTCGTTGCTCCCGGAATTTATTTTGAGAATATCAATTATCATGGAAAGAATATCGTTGTGACGTCTCGATTCTATGAGACGCACGATATCAATTTTATTTACTCCACAACGATCAACGGCAGCAATCCGTCGAATCAGGACTCGGCAAGTGTCATCCGTTTCATCAATCACGAAGATTCCACCGCGGTGATCCAGGGATTCACGATCACCGGCGGCAAAGGAACGGCATGGCCCGATGAACATTCCGCCGGAAAGTATATTGAGGGGGGCGGAATCATCTCTGCGCTTGCGTCTCCGAAGATATTGTATAATCTCATCATCAATAATGATGCAACGTCCGCTCGGAGCGGTATCGCCAGTGCAGGCGGCGGCGGGATCAGAGTCGGTGACGGTAATCCGACCATCGCAAACAATGTGATCATGTTCAACCGTGGAAAATACGGAGCAGGCGTCGTTGCGAATTACACCGGTATGATCCTCAGGAACAATATCATCATCGGAAACTTGGGCGGATCGGATTACGGCGGTGGAGGAGTCTGGTTGAATGGTTCTGCTGCAAAACCGAAATATCTTGAGAATAATACCATTGTCGGAAATCGTTCTCTCACCGATGGGGGCGGTATCGTGTTTCTCGATAACTCCGCTGCCGCAGTGCTCAGGAATAATATCGTCTGGGGCAACAGTGCATTAACGTTCCCGCAGATATCGTTCAACGGGGCCGTTCTGAACGGCGGGTATAATTCCATTCAGGATCAGAATGCCGGCGGTACGAATCTGAATGTCGATCCTGCGTTCCGCGATTCCATGATGTATCTCTCTGCAAGTTCTCTTCTTATCGATGCCGGGGATTCTTCCGCATTCTATGAAGATCATACTCTTGCGGGAACCGCACAGTTTCCTTCGCTCGGCAGTAAACGGAATGATATCGGCGCATACGGCGGTCCGTCCGCATCGTTGCTCCCGATGCTCACCATTCCGCATGCGATAGCAACTACAGCGCAGATCAGTTTCGGGAAACTACGTCTTGATTCTACGGTCTCAGCGACAGTCTCGTTGTATAACGGCGGAAGTATTCCGCTCCATATCGACAGTATCCGCATTGCGCCAAATTCACAGAAGAACATCACTCTTTCAAAGGCCGGTCCTTTCACCATCAAGATTCTGTCGGTAGATAGTTTTTCTGTTCAATGGCACCCGTTAGCATCACAACTGTTGAATGATGCAGTATTGATCTATCACAATGATACGACCATCGCTCGTCCTTTGCAGATCGCATTGAGCGGAAAAGCACTCTCTATTGAAAAGGCGTTGAGCGGAGTGATGTATTCCGGTTCGGGTGCAGCGGATTCTGCGAAGATCTATTCCATCGACACATCGAAGGCAATTGCAAGTTTCATCGGAAAAACCGGTTTCTCCCAGATCGTCAGTATGAGAGTGAATCCGAAAACTCAGGAACTGGTTGCGCTCGTCAATCCCACGGCACCGCAGCTTCTCCGTATCAGCAGCGCGGATGCCGAATCGTTCCAGCTGCCGCAGCTCATTCTCTCCAATCCGAAAGGAATGGTCTTCCGTCCCGATGGTTCACTGCTGATCGGTTCATTCGGCGGGACGTTCTATACGGTGAATATGAATACCGGAGTTGTAGCAACGGCAGGATCGAATGGACTCCGCGTCTCCGGACTGGCGTATAATCCTGTGAATGGTTCGTTATGGATGTCGGTCCGGCCAACATCAACAGGGAAGGATAATATCTATAAGCTGAATCCATCCACGATGCAGGCGACACTTGTCGGTGCGACGGGATTTGGAATCTCTGTAAAGGATATCACGTTCGACGCGCAGGGACGATTGTTCGGGGTGATGGATACTATTGGCTCGCAAAGCTATCTTATTCAGATCGACACACTCAGCGGTAAAGGAAAGTTGGTCGGCGGTTTGTCTGTGAAAGGGATCGAAACGATTGATCTGCAGTCATATTTTATGACGGGAGTAAAGAACGAAAAGAACAGTGCGCTGAACGAATTTTCACTCTCTCAAAATTATCCCAATCCGTTCAATCCATCAACGACGATCAGTTTTACCTTGAGAGATCAGGGAGATGTCACGCTGACGGTGTTCGATCTGCTCGGCAAAGCGGTCACAACAGTTGTGGATCATTCGATGGAAGCGGGTAAACACACCATGCAGTTCAATGGCGAACATCTTGCCAGCGGGATCTATTTCTATACCATCCGCACCGGCGGATTTTTGGCAACGCGAAAAATGATCCTCCTCAAATAAAACACGGAATACGATCATGAGATCTTTCATTCTTCTTTTTTTGTTCTATGCCGTTTCCATTGCACAGCATAGTGATCCGGCAAAAGAACTTGCTAATGCCGAACGGGCATTTTCAGCGGCATCTGAAAATTACGGAGTAAAACAGTCGTTTCTTCAGTTCCTGTCGGACGAATGTGTGATGTTCAATCCGGGACCGGTGAACGGGATGGAACTCTACAGAAAACGTTCTGAAAATTCTGTCTGTCTCACGTGGTATCCTACGTATGTGGAAGTTTCCGCATCAGGTGATTTTGGTATTTCTACGGGACCGTGGGAATATCGCAGGACGAAGAATGATACGAATGTTGCATACGGTCATTACTTCTCCGTTTGGAAGAAACAATCGAACGGGGGATGGAAGGTGGTGCTGGATAACGGCATCAGCTATCCGGATTCCTTGAAGCGTACCGAGCAAACGATCGTGCGTGATTTGAAAAAGAGCAAAAAACCGACGATCGCATCATCTGCTGAAACGATCCTCGAACTGGAGCGTGCATTCAGCAATTCTATACGGGAAAACGGCGGCGAAAAAACATACAAGCAATATTGTTCCGATGATATGAAGGTGTATCGTAGAGGAAGCTTTCCAACAAGAACCAGAGATGCGGCACAATCATTGTTTCTAAAACAAGAGAAAAAAATATCGTTTGTGGCAAATGCTCAACTATCATCCGCAGGAGATATTGGATATTCGTACGGATACTCCGTGAATGAAAAGAATGATTCCAGTGCATTTGTAAGAGTGTGGAGGAAAGAGAAGGATTGGAAGATCGCGGTGGATATTCAGGAAGAATATCCGAGATAGTATCTTTTTAACTTTCCCATTCGCGTCTTCGAAGCCGGCAATGTGTTACAAATTATCTCACTTGAAAGTAATAGTACCCTGCACTAAGCTCGTTCCAGCAGCACCATCATCTCTATCTCATTCGTCCCCGGGAACATATCGAACGGCTGCGCTTTTACCGGAACATAACCGCATTCTTTCCATTTCTGCAGTTCCTTTTCGATGATATCGGCGTTACAGAAAATATGCACGATCTTTTCCGGCGTTTGTTCTGCAAGATATTCGATCACATCCTCAAATGTTCCGTTACGCGGTGGATCGATCAGAAACTTCAATCCTTTCCCGGCATTGTCCCGTAATTGCGAATAAAGCTTCTCACCGAAAAATCTTGGAAGTGTGTCCGCTGAAATATCTGCTGCTTGAAAACGGACATTGTTTATTTTATTCCGACGGGCATTATCGACCGCATCATTGATAGAACTCCGGGAGAGTTCAATCCCTGTTACCGAACGGACCTCCGACGCCATAGCAATAGAAAAGAGTCCATACCCACAGTACAGATCGTATAGGATATCCTTCTTTGTTATGGAAAGCATCTCTTTTGCTTTACCGACAAATAATTCGAGGATGGAATGATTCGTCTGTGAGAATGAGAGGGGTGAATATAGATATTTGATATTCCCGAGTTTGTGGAACAACGAATCATTACCGTAGATCTTCGTCAGTGGTTTAGGATTCGATTGAGCCCCTTTTCGAGGTGTACCGGAGAGGTAATACTTGGAGCGCTCTTCGTCAACGAAAACATAAATTCCTGCCACATTTTTTGCTTTGAATGTCAGAGATTTTGAGAGTGCATTCACTTCGCGTCTATTCGACGACGAGAAGTGATTCATATTCAGGATGACGATCGCTTCGCGGTCGTCTCCTTTCACGATCACGTAATTGAACTCTTTCACGAGATTGGACTCTTCTTTCCTCTGCAGTATCTCCTGTAGCACTGCATAAATATGTGCGTGTGATGCCGGCTCGATCGCACAGTCCACTATATCCATCGGATAACTTTTTGCGGATTCATCGTCCACGCCGATCAATCCCAAAAAAAATCGCTTCCCCACAATAAAAGCTTTCCGTTTGCTCACCGTCCTGTACCGCCTGCCCAGCGGGGAAGTGATCAGCGGTTCACACGCTATGGTTGTACCGAGGGAATTCCAGAATTCGCTGACAGCCGATTGTTTTGACTTCAGTTCCGTTTCATAGTCGATTTTGGATGAAAAACAGAGCGAACAGCGCTGCTCATTTGTTGTCTGGCATTCGCCGTTGTTCAATCGTCGCGCTTGATGGCTGGATGCTGAT
>CAIVNT010000318.1 GCA_903907305.1 uncultured Ignavibacteriota bacterium | reverse complement strand
TCTCCTGTTGTGCAGTTGTTTCGAAGAATGGTGTTGTTTGGTAGCATCAAAGTAGAAAAATCCTTAATAACATTCAAGGTCTACTCTGTATCCGCCTTGTCCAGCAGGTTCTGGTCGATGGATTTCGTGGTTTTTGCACCCAGTGTCTTGAGTGTTTCGATGGACCGGATGATGTTTCCTTTACCCTCGTAGAGTTTGGACATCGCGTCTCTGTAGGTCTCTTCCGATTTTTTCATCTGTTTGCCTACCTCTTTCATGTCCTCGATAAATCCGACAAATTTGTCATATAAAGCGCCGCTGCGTTGTGCGATATCAATCGCATTCTTCGTCTGTTTTTCCTGTTTCCAGATGGACGAAATCGTGACAAGCGTTGCCAGTAATGTTGAAGGACTGACAATGACGATCTTCTTATCCCACGCATAATTGAACAATTCCCTGTCCGCCTGTACGGCAATGCCGAAGGACGCTTCTATCGGGACGAACATCAGCACGAGCTCCGGAGAATTCAGCGTCTCTGCAGTCTGATAATTCTTATCGCCGAGCAGTTTCAAATGACTCCGCAGTGAAGCGATATGTTCTTTTTTGTATTGCTCGCGTTCCTGATCGTTCTCTGCATTCACCAGTGCTTCATACGCCGTCAGCGATACTTTGGAATCGATAATGATATGCTTGTTCTCCGGAAGGAATACAACCACGTCAGGACGGATCGTTTCACCATCCATATTCTTCGTGGAGACCTGAAGTTTATATTCGCGGTCCTTTTCCAGTCCCGACCGTTCGAGAATTTTTTCCAGAACGAATTCTCCCCAATTCCCCTGCGTCTTCGTATCCCCTTTCAATGCTCTCGTCAGATTGTTCGCTTCTTCGCTGAACTTGATATTCTGTTCGGAGAGCCGCTTCACTTCATCCTTCAGGCTGAGTGTATCACGTGATTCTTTTTCATAGGTTGACTCAACCTGTTTCTTGAATTCCTCAATGCGGTCTTTCAACGGAGTAAGGATGGCATCCAGCGATGATTTGTTATGCTCGGTGAAGTTCCTCGATTTTTCTTCCAAGATCGTATTGGCAATATTCCTGAACTCCGATGTCAGTTTTACATTCGTCTGCTCTATTTCTTTCTTCTGCTCGGCCAGTCGTACGGAGAGATTTTTGTTATCGGTCTGCGCTTCGGAGAGTTGTTTTGTCAATTGAAGTGCGGTGTTCCGTTCCTCTTCTAGCTGCTGCTTCGCTTCCTGGTGAGATTGTTCCAGTCGGTTCTTTGCTTCTCCCAACTGTGCCGATTCAATGGCCAGCCTCGAGACCTCGGACTGAGCGAAATCGAACTGGTCCTTCGTGAACGGCAGCGGACGATGAAATGCGGATTTCGCAATGAGCCACGCCGCGGCAGCGCCGACCGCAAGACCAATAATCAAAAAAAGAACATCCATAATCAGAACGGCTTTGTAAGAAAAATGTACAGGACAACAGATACGATGGAATACATCAACACGCGAGCGTAGAACATACTCCAATTTTTGATACGGTTCCAGAGATATGATGCTGCCATTGTCAATGTAATTAATAGAATGGTCATTACGATCACTTCAGGAACTGTCTTTGTTTTGCCGATGATGAACGCGAGACTTTTATTATCCCAGAACATCCCGTAGATCACCAGCAGATGACCGGCATACGCCAGCAGCGATTCCGATCCGACAACACTCACCAATGACGGTCCGGATTTCGCCGTCTGTTCCCAATACCATAAAGTGGAAAGCAGGATCATCACTATTCCCAATCGTATGAAAAAGAATTCAGGACTTGATTTCCAAAAATCATGCTCCGGAAAAATGGAAAAGGGTATTACATTCGCGATCAGAGAAAGAATGATCGCTAATATCCCGCCGATGAAGAAGCGTTGGAAGATCTTTTTCTCTTCCATCGTCTCTTTCCACCAGACCAGTAATTGAGATGCCAATCCTCCGCAGAGGACGAAACCCATCCACGGGAAAAGCGGGAACTGCGACCGATGCACGGCCGTAAAATAATTCGAGATCGGCTCCGGCAGAAGGTCATCCAGATTACGGTCATAGATCATCGGCGAACCGGCAATGATCAGAAAAGCGAGCACCCCCACTGCAATAAAATACCGTTTCTGTGTTCTGGTGATCAACACAAGAGCAAGCAGCGTCAACAAGGAAATCGCGATAGCATGGAGAACATCGA
>CAIVNT010000317.1 GCA_903907305.1 uncultured Ignavibacteriota bacterium | reverse complement strand
TCTGCTTTTTTCAACAAAAATGCAATTTTTTGCTCCGCGGCTTAACGCTTCGATGCCGACGCTTCCGCTGCCTGCATACAGGTCCAGCACTCTTGCCGAAGGCCAGTGGACGCGGGATTGGAGCACGTTGAAGATCGCTCCTTTCACTCTGTCGGTGGCCGGACGGACAGAATTATCCTTCACTGTTTCCAGCTTTCGTCCTTTATATTTTCCTGCGATTACTCTCATTATTCTTCGCGCACTGCCAGTCCGACCGCGGCTGTGTATTCCTGCCGCCGCATCTTGATCTCTTCCATCCCTTTGATGGATTGGGGAAGCGCAACTTTTCTGAACGGATCTGCGAGTTCAACGTCGATAGGGGAGATCTCTTTCACTGCGTCCACGAGCTTTTGGTTGACGAGTCTGCCGTGCATGTAGATCACTTCGGCACCTTTGTCGCGCGCATATTTTCCGATCGTGGAAAGATCACGCCGGTTCCAATTCATCGTGCGGATGTCGGAATTCTTACCGTTCACGAGAAGTCCGGCATCGAGCGTCTCTTCGTCAACACCGATCACGGCGGTCCGTTTCTGTGCGAGATGGGGATAATTGTAGAGCAACGCACCTTCCGCGCAGAACTGATCGATATCCAGAATGTGCATGGAACCGTGAAGCTGAGAGCAGACGTTATTCAAAAAATGGAGGAAGGTCTTCTTAACGGAAATGATCATCGCATTCGAACCGGCCACCCCGTCATCGCCGACGAGTGCATACGGCTGAACCACATACTGTTCGGGAGTTGCATCGGGAAAATAATTCTTCAGCTCCCAATTGAGATGCAGATTGAATTCATCGTCTGACAGGGATTCTTCCACGGGAACCTGCTGGAGCATTGCCATTCTCGTATTGAGTCCGAAGGAAAAAAAATGAGCGCCGGCAGCGACCCGCTTCATGAATGCCTGGATCTCTCTTACGAAAATCTTTTCACGGGAGGCCATACCGACCTCGGTGAATACTTCGGGACTGTCAAAATCGATCTCGGAATCGAACGAGCCGGCCGCAGTAAGGGTTTTGCCTTTGGGACTGTGAGCGATCTCGACCGCAGTGATGTGTCTGCTTTCGATGATGAATGCGAGATACCGTTCAGTGCCTTTCATTTGACCTCGATGTGCGGTGTAAGTTTTTCAAATTTTTTCTCGCCGATCCCTTTTACTTTTTTTAATTCTGCTATGGAACGGAATTTCCCTTTCTCTTCTCGGCGCAGGATGATCCTCTCGGCCATCGCTTCACCGATCCCGGGGAGTTCCATCAATTCCGTCTTCGTAGCCGTGTTCAGATCGAACTTCCGTACAAGTTTCTTCTCTGCTCTGACGCTGTCAGCCGAAGCGGTCTGCGATCGGGCAGTAAAAACAGAATCTTCTGCCGAATAATTGAACTGCACCGCAGATTTTGGAATACTGTATGCTTTGTAGCCTTTAACAGCAACGCCTGTAAGGAACACGACTGAAAGGAAGAGGAACACTATTTGTTCATTCTTCGTGAAAGCGAAATATTCTTTCAACTTTTTCAGAATGTCCATTCAGTTGAGTTGCCGAAAATCTTATTATGAGAACACGTTCTTCATTTTGTCGAAGAGCGATTTACTCTTACTCTTTTCCTCTTCGCTCGGATTGATATGCTCACTGTCCGACAACTGTTTCAGCAGATCTTTTTCGTGCGAATTGATCTTGTGCGGAACCCAAATCTGTATCTGGATCAGCTGATCGCCCCTGCCGTACGCGTTCAAATGGGGAATTCCTTTTTCCTTCATGCGGAGCATCTTCCCCGGCATAGTTCCCGCATCGATCTTCACTTTTGCTTTTCCCGAAAGAGTAGGGACTTCAACATCGGCGCCGAGCACTGCATCCGGATAACTGATGAGTGCCGTATAGATGATGTCGTCTCCGTTTCGGATGAATGAATCATGCTTCTCTTCGGTGAACTCAACGATCACATCACCGGCAGGTCCGCCGCGACGGCCGGAATTGCCCTGTCCCTGCAGCGTCATATAATTTCCTTCGGTCACGCCGGCGGGAACATTGATCTTGATCGTGGATTCGCCCTGTTCGCGTCCTTCGCCGTCGCAGGTATGGCATTTCTCTTTGATGATCTGTCCGGTACCGCCGCAGAAAGCGCAGGCGGAGATGTTCACGAACTGACCGAACATGGAACGGGAAACCTGACGCAGTTCGCCGGTCCCTTGGCATTGCGGACAGGCGGATTTATGCGAACCCGGTTTAGCCCCGTTGCCGCTGCACGCGGCGCAGGTCTTCCATTTTTTGATCTTCAGCTTCTTTTCTACGCCGGCTGCGATCTCTTCAAGCGTCAGTTTCAGACGAATGCGAAGGTCCGAGCCGGGTTCGCCGGCAGAGCGCGGACCGCGTCTTCGCTGCTGACCGCCGAACATCTCTTCGAAGATGGAACTTCCACTGCCGCCGCCGCCGAAGATATCGCCGAAATGGGAGAAAATATCGTTGATATCCTGATACTGATGGAAATCCGAACCGCCGCGCATGCCTTGATGGCCGAACTGATCGTAGCGCTGACGCTTCTGTTGATCGGATAGGACCTCGTAGGCTTCGGTCGCTTCCTTGAATTTGTCTTCCGCTTCCTTGTTGTTCGGATTCCTGTCGGGATGATACTGCAGCGCCAGTTTGCGGTACGCTTTTTTTACCTCATCCTCTGTTGCACTGCGCTGAACACCAAGTATTTCGTAATAATCTCTTTTGCTTGCCATGCTTAATTCTTCACTTCCTCTGGTTCCGGTGTTGTTGCAACAATGACCTTTGCATGACGGATGACCTTGTCATTCAGAAAATAACCTTTTTCGATCTCATCGATGATGGTGTGCGGTGCAACATCGGCTTTGGGCAGCTGCATCATCACATCGTGGAAATCCACATTGAACTCTTTGCCCATCGATTCCATTGGCTTCACTCCCTGGGATTCGAGCACTTTCGTGAACTTGTTCAGGATGAGTTCGACACCTTTGTAGAACGGATCAGTTTCCAGCTTTTCCTTACCGCTTTTCAAAGAGCGAGTAAGATCATCAATGGTCGGGAGCAATTCAAGAATGATGTTCTCGCTTGCATACTTCGCGAAGTTGATGGAGTTCTGTTCTGTTCTGCGCTTAAAATTTTCGAATTCCGCAGCTTTGCGGAGCAGAAGATCTTTCGATGCATTGACTTGACCCTCGAGTTCTGTGATCTTTTCGTTCAGGATCTCGGTCTCTGATTTCGGCGTTGTCTCGGCAGCGGGTGTTCCCTGCGGTTGTTCGTTGTTTGGGTTCTCTGTTTTTTTATCTTCCATATTTCTTTGCTTAGTCCATTTCATCATACATGTTGGTGATAATAATTATTGTATCCGTCGTTCAAAAAGATCCGAGATAGTAGATGCAACAAAATCCACTAAAGGAATCATTTTTGAGTATTCCATCCGTTTCGGTCCCAGCACGCCGATGGTTCCGGCAACATCCCCTACAGTATATGTTTTGGTGACGACGCTGAAATCCTTCAGATGTTCGATCTTTGTTTCCTCGCCGATGGTGACGTTTGCGCCGCCATCTTTTGCGTCTCCGTTCTCCAATACGTGGATGATGATATCTTCATTATCCATCAACTCGATGACGCTCTTGAAGTTCTTCGCATTGTCGAATTCAGGCTGAGAGATGATATTCGTCGTACCGCCGATGTGGATCTTCTCTTTGCGATTCTCGTCGAACAGTTTGTCAACGGATTCGATGAAGAGCCGGATTAATCCCGATTCCTCGTTCTGATAATCGCGGATCCGCTCTGCAAAAGTATCGCGGATCTCTTTCAGTGAGAGTCCGCTCAGACGCTCATTCAATAGACGTGCAACATGATCTAATTTTGTGCGCGCGATCTCGGAGTGGATCTCCATCATGATCGTCTTGACCAGACCGGACCGAATGGAAATGATCACCAGCAGGCGGGTGCTTGACATCTGCAGCAGTTCGAGTTTCTCGAATATGCCGGAGGTCATCTGCGGTGCAGTAACAACACTGAGCTGATGCGAGATGGTTCCGAGGATCTTTGAAGCGATCTTCAGAATGTCATCGGTTTCGAAGTTCCCCTGAAGCACTGTTTGAATGCTCGACTGATCTTTTTGGCTCAGTTCGTCAATCTCCATCAGTTCGTTCACATAGAAGCGGTATCCTTTATCCGTCGGCACGCGGCCTGCGGATGTATGCGGATGATCGATATAACCGAGAAATTCCAGATCGGACATGACGTTCCGTATGGTCGCAGGACTCAGACCGATATCGCGGCGTTTCGCAATGAAACGCGAACCGACCGGAATTGCGGTTTGAATATAGCTATGAACGATATTGTGTAATATCGTTTTTTCTCGTTCGTTCAGGGGATCCATTGGTCCTGTGTGAAAATCGCATCCCCGAAAGCCATCGGATTTCGGGGATGTCTAATGGTAAAACGCTGAATTTTTTAAAAAATACGAATACTTTGAGCGGATGTCAAGAAACCGGAGGGTGTTGTTTTGAGCGGAATATTGACGAAAAAGGAGGAGATGAGGTCAATCGGCGATCTTTTCCTGGTCTTCCATTATTTTCAGATTCTTTTCAAGCTCCTGACGGATGTCGATGATATTTTGGTCCGTGACATAGTTCGTATAGACGACATTGGAAAGTTCCACCAGTGAGCGGACGACGGATTCGATGACAGAAGCTTGTCCTTTCAGATCACTGATCAACTGCACGAACTGATTTGCAGTCTCAACATCGAGTGTTTTCCTTACCATACGTTCGTAGGATGATGAGCGGAGCATGATAATGGCAAGAGCGTTGTTCACATGATGAGCGATGGTGCGGACGGTGGTCTGAAACATCTGCACCGCCGCTTGGTGCTTTTCTTCTTCTACCAGTTCCTTTTCCCGCCGTTTTGATTCGATCCGGAACAGATAGCGTTCGTAGATGCCATTGATCAGAATGGGCAGATGTGTCAATTCGAGGCGTTCTTTACGGGCATAATCGTATGC
>CAIVNT010000316.1 GCA_903907305.1 uncultured Ignavibacteriota bacterium | reverse complement strand
TTCTTCACTTCCCGATAAATCTTACTTGACTTATCATACTTCGCGGCATCACACCATATAAGATAATCTATTGTCTGTTTTGTCAATACATTCTCCTTCGATTTCTTTGCAACCGCCTGAACAGCATCCTGGAAAGTGAATTGGATCTCTTCGATCTTATCTTCGTCAAAACCGGGGCCAATATTGACGATCAATTTATACTGTAATCCACGTGAAATGTCATCTTTCCAATAACTGATAATACGGGCAAGCACACGGTCAATGGCATCTTTCATACCTTCTTCAACCAATGCAGCATCGGGTGTTGAAGGGCGCGCGGGACTATATCCTGTTTCCGTTCCCAAGAGACGGGACGTTGTTGTTTCGAAAGCGCGGCAAGCAACGACTGCTTTTCGTCCCATTCCTTCATTCGTCACGCTGATATTATATGTGATATAAACATCGCTGCCGATTGATTGGGCCAATTGATATGAATAATCCTCTTCTCTCCCGCTCAACTGTTGTTGTCCTTTGTTCATCTCTTCAACATTTGCCTGCTGCTCAGGTACGGTCACTTCATACTTCCGCGCAGTAAGATAACTCTCGATCACTTCGGCACCTTTTTTCAACAATGGGTCATTCTGAAGCAGCTCAATCGGATTCTGACCCTTTTTGTATTCGGGAATGACCATTATCAGAGGATTTCCAATTGATTCGGCAAGTGATTCTTTCCCCTTCAGAACTCCTTTCGCAACAAGATCCGATGTAAGTTTTTCTTTGTTTACTCTAATCATCTTTTCAATCTTCAAACCGTCTTTGGTGTTCATTCGGCTGATAATTTCATTTCCCATATACGTTATGTAAGAATTGATATTGGCGATCTTAAAAAATTCTTCTTGAAGACCCGCAAATGCCAGTTTTTCCTGTTCTGTGGTCAACAGTGCATCGGTCATTCCCTGGATAACAAAGAGAACGGCAGATTTTTTAGCATCGTTTTCCGCTCCTTCCACGGCTGCTCCGTCACCGGTGAAAAAACCTTTCGGTGCTATCCCCTTTGCTCTGATGGCCACCTCTGTGGGAGAGTATGATTCGATAAAAACGGCTTCCTTGCTGACCGGCATATTACTTTGAGCAATAAGATCAACCGGCAAAAGTATTAAACTGATTGCTGCACAAATGATTGAATAGATACATTTCATAAAAATCTCCTGCGGTAATATCGAGGGTGTAGTAGGGTTGACATGGGATACTTTGGATGATATACCATAGTACAGTATCACAGAAGCGTCCGCATTAAATGCGGACGCTTCTGTCGGTGAGGAACTTAATAATCAATCTCTTTCGAGCTTAAAAATGCGAACGGATCGAATGAAAGACTGGGAAGAGCATAGCTCACACCGATCGAAGCACTCACTCCTGAGAAGTTCACATCATTGAACCCGCTGAAGAAACCGCTGCTGAGAATGGATGTAATATCATACTCACCTTTGGGATCATCTTTGAATTTGATCTTCGCCAGGATCGGACTCAATCCGTATTTGTAGCCGGCATTGATCCCGATGGAAAGGTCACTGGTTATCAACAATTCGTATCCGATTGAAGCTTTTACGCCGGGGGAAATAACACTGAGATTGTCGAATTGATAAGTACTTGCAGCTGTATTCTGCAAGCGAAGCATATCAACACCGCCGCTGATTTCAATATTCAAATTCGATCGGCCAAACCAGAATTTTTTCATGGGTCCGATATACCCGCTCACTAACAAAGGAGCGATTTTAGCTCCTGCCAATGCACTAGCATCGATTGAGGCGGCCGGCAGACCAACGGCGACATCAACATTCAGGAACAGTTGTGACACTCCGGTAAGTTTCGCCATATTCGCATTAAAATTAATATCGACTCCAAATCCTGAAGCAGCATCCTCGGAAAGAATGAACCCATGACCTCCGTTAAGAGCATCAAGGTATTCCGGAGAACCATAACTGCCATACACTGTACCCGACACTGATGATGCATAAATTGCTGCAAAGGTTAAATAGTTGATCACCGGTGTAGCATACCGAGGAACGTTCACGGTGAAATATTTCGGCTGAATAGTCAGATCGATACCAAGTTTTGGACGTTCATAGAGGATCATTCCTCGCTCAACGATTTCGCCGAAGTATTGTTTGAATTGAGATGTTCCGTTAGGATTGGCTAGATTATCCTCTACTTTAAATACACGGAAAAAACCAAGCTCCTTCGTTTCCATTTCACCGTTGTCATTCTCATAAAAGTCGATGGCATTGTATCCATCATCAAGACCGAGCCCTTCTTTCTTTCCAAGACCTGCCTCAACCATTTTTCCTTCAGCATTCTTCACTTCTCCCGATAAACGGAATGCAGGAATCTCCCTCATTGTAACAGCAAGATTCTTTGCCCACGTATTGACGGCAATCACTTTCGAATACAAGGCAGCATCAACACTTCTGGTTTTCAATGAATACGTTTGGTCATTTTTCCCTGAACCATACCCTTTCTTCACAGATTTCGAATCGCCGACAATTTCTGCTTTATATCCGCCATCTTTTTGTTTCTTCATTTGATACCACAGGACATAACCTTCAATGGAATATGTAGTCATACCTTCTTTGTTCTCTTCTTCGAGCGCCGACACAACAGGAAGATAGAGATATGCACTGTTCATTACTTTCATCAGATCTTCTACGGTCAAACCCGAGCCCTTCATTTTGTCCACAGCCGCGCGTGCGAGATCTTCTTCTTTCAGATTACCTTTGGCACGCATTTCTGCGGCAGCGGAGACCGCTGCTTCAAGTTTAGGGATGATGGTCTTATTGAGTGATGATGCGATCGCCTCCGGTGTGAGATCGGTGGTATTTGCTTCCTTAACAAACTCCGAGACAGCATTGGAGGATAGTGTATTATAATCGAATCGGGGGATTTCGAGATGATATTTCAGGCGGTTCAGAACCACATCGAGCACTTCCTTGTTCGGCTGGGCTTTAAAGAGAACCGAGCCAAGCGAAGAAACAGACTTTCGTTCGTATTTTCTCTCTTGGGCCGAAAGCGTGTTCGTTACGGTCAGAACAACAATAAAAGAAATAAGGATTGCACGAATTAACTGGGATCGGTTTAGCATATTGACCTTTCGATTTATTTTCAGCGTCCTATCCATTCCTTCCACTGAACATACTCACTTAGAACGCACAGAATTATGACTAAATATAGATGAAGCATCTGTGCTCTTTACACAGATGCTTCATTGACTATTGTTATAATTGTTATAATTTTTTCAAATTGCTCAATGCAGATTTCAAACCGGCAATAACCTTTGGCAGATCGTCGGCTGCTTTGCTCAAATTACCTTTTGCATCATTGACGCTGCCGACGGCACCGGATATTTTCAGCGGGCTCAAAGATTGAGCATCGCTTAATGCACCGGGAGCCGATGAAAGAATGGTCGGTACCGTGGTGATAACATTTTCCAACTCCGGAATGAGCTTTTCAATAGCAGGAACATTATCTGCTATCTGCATTTTTAACAATGCTGCCGGATTGCTTGCTGCTTGGCTTCCTTTTTTTGCCAACTCATCAGTTGCCCAACCAAGAGGACCGTTCGGATGCCCTAATATTTTGTTCGTTTTGACTAATATTGTGTTCGCATTCGACAAGCTAACACAGATATCATATGACCCTTTTAAGAATGCATCCAAATTGGCTTTACCATAAGAATCGGGAGCTTCACAACTGTTTTCAGCCGATGCGTCTTTGCTTGAACCACAACCGGTCATGACCAGAGCGCTGATGACAATGATGCTTAAGATGAACATGTATCTGAATGCTGCCATGGTGCCTCCTAAATGTAATATTGAAAAGTATTTTTAATATGGTCTGCGGAACTTATCCGGACCGTTGTTGCCTGACGCAATAATGTTCTGTAAACGACGATCATAAAAGTATCTATTGAGCTTTTTTAGAATTTTCATATTTCTCTACTTCGGATTCCATTTCCTTAAATCCTTCTGAAGAACGGAAGCGAGTATACAGTTGTTCGTTCTTCTGGATCTGAGCACGAAGTGCTTCCTGTGCGGCTCCGAG
>CAIVNT010000315.1 GCA_903907305.1 uncultured Ignavibacteriota bacterium | reverse complement strand
GGTTGAAACAACTTATTCTGCTTATTCAACGGTAACACTTTTCGCCAGATTCCTCGGCTGATCGACGTTGCATCCTCTCTTCACGGCGATAAAATATGCCAATAATTGCAGAGGAATCACATTCACAATAGGCGAAAGAATGTCGATCGTCTGCGGCACTTTGATGATATGGTCTGCCAGAGAGAGAAGCTGCGGATCATCGTCATTTGCAATCGCAATCACCTTTCCTTTACGAGCTTTTACCTCCTGGATATTGGACAAGATCTTATCATACGTGCCGTCCTTCGGCGCAATGACCACCACAGGCATATTTTCATCGATCAGCGCGATAGGTCCGTGTTTCATTTCCGCTGCAGGGTATCCTTCTGCGTGGATATAGGAGATTTCCTTCAATTTTAATGCACCTTCGAGTGCCACCGGGAAGTTCAACCCGCGCCCAAGATACAGGAAATTGTTCGCCCCTTTGAATTCCTCCGCTATCGCCTCAATATTCTCCGTCGATTTCAGTATCTCCTGAATCTTATTCGGAAGATCAAGAAGCTCTTTACACATCAGCATTGCCGTCTCATCCGAGATGGAACGACGCTGTCGGGAAATAAGCAGGGTGATGAGCGATAGGACCACCAACTGTGATGTGAATGCTTTTGTTGATGCAACGCCTATCTCGGGTCCCGCGTGGATATATACGCCTCCCTGACTTTCACGAGCGATCGTGCTTCCCACGACATTACAAACACCAAGAACGGAAGCACCTTTCTTTTTCGCTTCGCGCAGCGCGGCGAGCGTATCAGCAGTCTCACCGCTTTGACTTACCAGGAACAACAGATCGTTCGGTTTGATGATAGGATTTCGGTAACGAAACTCGGATGCATATTCCACTTCCACCGGTACTTTCGCATACTGTTCAAGCATATACTCGCCGACGAGTCCGGCATGCCACGATGTTCCGCAAGCAGTGATGATAATGCGCTGTGCATTCTCCAGCAGCAGCATCACATCATTCAATCCGCTCAGCTTTGCATTCCCCTGATCAAGAAGAACGCGGCCCCGCATCGAATTACGCACCGTCTCGGGCTGTTCCATGATCTCTTTCAGCATAAAATGATCATAGCCCCCCTTTTCGATCTCTTCAATATCGAATGTCACCTCATGGATCTGCTTCACTTTTTCAACATTATCAATCGTCTTCGTTTCGAAATGGCGTGCCGTCAGAACTGCGATCTCGCCATCTTCCAAATATACAACCTGACGTGTATAAGGAATAATGGCTGCGGCATCCGACGCTACAAAATGTTCATTCTCACCAACACCAATGATCAGCGGACTCCCTTTTCGGGCGGCGATCACTTTATCCGGTTCCTGCATCGAAATGACGGCAATGCCGTAGGTCCCTTCCACCTGACGCAGCGCGAGACGGACGGCGGTCTCAAGATCACCGCTCACTTTTTTCATTTCCTGAATAAGATGGACCAGTGCTTCCGTGTCCGTTGCGGATTTGAATACATAGCCGAGTTTTTCCAGTTTCGTTTTGATCACAAGATAGTTCTCGATGATGCCGTT
>CAIVNT010000314.1 GCA_903907305.1 uncultured Ignavibacteriota bacterium | reverse complement strand
GCTACATTGATCTTTGAAGTAGAACTATTGGGAATCCAATAATGCCTCAGCCGCATTTAATGATCCATATCGTTCCGGGCAAATGCGACTATTGCGGATGCTGCGTAGGAGTTTGTCCGGAAGATGCGATCGAATTGATGGAATCGAAGATCGCTATCATCGAGGACCGATGTACGAACTGCCGCAAATGCGTCTGGGCTTGTCCGTGGGAAGTGATCGAATTCCATAAAGAAGGGGTTGACCAATTAGCGAAACATACTCCACAGATCCTCAATGATGCGGTGCCATTCTCATGATGAATACGGATTATGATATCATCGTTGTTGGTGCGGGGCCTGCGGGATCCACTGCAGCCCGGTATGCGGCGGCCGGCGGCGCAAAAGTTCTGATGCTCGAAAAGGACCGTGATGTTGGTTACCCGGTCCGCTGCGGTGAAGCAGTGAGCCATGAGGGTGTGGCGCAATTCATTCAGCCGGATCCGAAGTGGATCGCATCGACCGTGACAAAATTTCGGTTGATCGCTCCGAACGGCAGTAGTGTCCTTCCGAAACTGGATGGAGGCGGTTATGTGCTCGAGCGGAGGATCTTCGATTATGAATTGGCAAAACTGGCAGCTGATGCCGGCGTGGAAGTAATGACGAAAGCATATGTTTATGATCTGCTCCGAATTGATGGTAAGGTGACAGGGGTTCGAGCGCTGATCAAAGATCAGAAGATCGATATCCGCTGCAAGATCGTCATCGCTGCGGATGGTGTGGAATCGCGGGTTGGGAAGTGGGCAGGTATGGATACCACGTGCCATATTAAGGATATGGAAAGCTGTGCGCAGATGACCCTTTCCGGAATTGAAGTAGATGAAGATGTGCTGGACTTCTATTTTGGCGATCAGGTCTCTCCCGGCGGATATCTTTGGGTCTTTCCGAAAGGAAAGAACACGGCGAATGTCGGTTTGGGTCTCTCCGTTGATGAAGCGAAGAAAAAATCAGCGATCCGGTTCCTCCATGAGTTTGTGGAACGGAAATATCCGAAAGCCGCGATGCTGACGCATATCGCAGGGGGCGTTCCGTGCGCGAAGACGAATCCCGAGATCGTAAAAGAGAATGTGATCCTCGTCGGCGATGCAGCCCATCAAGTGAATCCGGTCTCCGGCGGCGGCATCATCTCCGGTATGATCGGTGGAATGATCGGCGGACAAGTAGCTGCGGAAGCACTCAAGAGCGGTGAGATGAAACATCTGCATGAATATGACAAGCGCTGGCACAAACGCCTCGGCTGGCGTCACGATATCTTCTATAATATCAGAAACGCGATCGGCGGATTTGACGACCGAACCTACAATAATATCTGCGACAGTGCTTTGAAACTTCCTGAGGATAAGCGTTCACTCGGCGGAATCTTCAGAGCGGCGTTGTGGAATCAACCTTCAATGATCCTTGATGTTGCGAAAGTGTTCATTTCCTGACAATATGAAATTAACATTCATCGCAGCACTTTTACTCATTCTCATCAGCTGCAGCTCCGTTGAAAAGGAGTCCGACCGCAAGTCCCTGATTGTCGATCTGCTTTCACTGGACTCGACATTCGTTCTTGATATCCGCTATGCGACGGCGAACAATTTCACGAAGACGGTGTTATATCCTTCGGCAAAAGCAAAACTGAGACGAGAAGCGGCGGAGAGTCTTGTTTCGGTGCAGCGGGAACTGAAAGGAAAGAACCTTCGTCTGAAGATCTATGACGGTTACCGTCCCTTAGCGATACAATGGAAACTTTGGGAAGTTGTTCCGAATGAGGATTTCGTCGCGAACCCAAAGAAAGGATCGAGACATAATCGCGGAGCAGCGGTCGATCTGACGATCATCGATTCTCTCGGCAATGAACTGGAAATGCCGACAGGGTATGACGACTTTACGGAGAAAGCATCGCAACAGTTTATGGATCTCTCCGTTGAGGCACTGAAGAACCGTGCTCTATTAAAAGATGCGATGATGAATCATGGTTTCCAGCCGATCAAAAGCGAATGGTGGCATTACGATTTTACGGGATGGGAGCAGTTCGATATTTTGGATGAACCTTTTTAATGGTCTAATGGCGATATCAGCAGATTCCATACAAAAGATCCTTCTCATCCGTACAGACCGGATCGGTGACGTTGTGCTTTCCCTGCCGATGCTTCCGACACTGAAAAAAAGATTTCCAAATGCAAAGATCGCTGTGATGGTTCGTCCTTATACGAAAGAGCTCGTGGAGCATCATTCCTGCGTGAATGAAGTGATCCTGTGGGACG